>JAQBNX010000086.1 GCA_028288385.1 Spirosoma sp. | reverse complement strand
ATCTGGAAACTGGGCGCAGCCTGGCGGCCTAAGCTAAGCGAGACATGGACACTCAACCTGGGGGCTACCTACGACCCACAAACCCGGATCAGTGCCCGCGAAACGGATATTTATCAGCAGGTATCCCTCAGTGGCAGTGCTATTTCAGCCCCCGACACCCTGCGAATCGGTGCGAATGGCCAGGCTACACTGCCCCGGCGTTCTCACTTTGGCATCAGCCTCGAAAAAAATAATACCTTCCTGGTGGGCGTCGATGTGGGATTTCAGCAGTGGGGCGAGTTTCGCACGGTAACCAATCAACCAGGCAACCTCATCAACGGGCGAAGCTTTGCCGCTGGTATGGAGTACACACCCAAGCCCACGTCCACCCGCTACCGTGACCTTATTACGTATCGGGCCGGGTTTCAGTACAACCAACTGCCCTACCGGGTTGAAGGAACGCAGATTAATGATATCAATGCCAGCGTAGGGGTGTCTCTTCCGTTGGGTGCTTACCTGGTCAATCACATTACCGTTTCGGTGGTGGGTGGGCAACGGGGCGTTCTGACGGGAAATCAAATTAAAGAGCAGTACGTCAGATTCGGCCTGGGTTTCTCACTAAACGACTTGTGGTTCCGGAAGCAAGTTGTCGATTAAAAGATCAGTTATCCCTGGTTTGCGCCATTATGGCTAACGAAGCATTAGACAACTGGTCGATAAACAGATTCGCTGTGCAACAGAAATCGTTGTGGCAAATCGCCTGCTCGTCATTGCTCTTTTTTTGCTTTAGTATCGCCCTCCTTTCGTGCGAGGAACCGAAACAAACAAAGAAACCTGTTAGCTACACAGGGCCCATTGAAGAGATCAATGATGTGAAACTGTTGTATAGCGAAGCCGCCCTACTTAAAGTGAAGCTGACTACGCCCAAGCAGTTTCGCTACGCGAATGACGATCGAAAATACCCTAAACCCGTTTCAATTATCTTCTATGGCGAGAGGGGGGAAGAAATGACTACGCTGCGATCCGACTCCGGGCGCTACAATAAGGCCAAAAACCTGTACACCCTCCTGGGAAACGTAGTGGTTGTCGATAAGCTAAAGCAACAGAAAGTACTATCGCCCGAGCTGAACTGGAATCCGGTTACCAAGAAGGTTTTTACCAACAAACGGGTCGTGGTGCTGAGTCAGACAACGGGTGAGAAACTTTATGGTACGGGTTTAGATGCCAACCAAAACTTTACAAACTACTCGGTCCGAAATCCATCCGGCATCTTCAACGCTGAAGGCGGCCCAGGGTCGTGATATTAAAGAGAAGAGAGCCACTGGCCTAATACGTCTGTCAGGCCTTATCCCAGGCTCACAACCTATTCTTACACTGATTAAGCACGGGTGTTACTGCTTTCACACCCGTTACTGTCGTTTCGCGTCCCCATTTGTTGTACAAGTAGGTCGTTAGTTCCGCAATTTCCAGGTCACTGAGTTTCGCCTGGGCGGGCATGGGACGGTTGTAACGTTTGCCATTAACCACAATTGGTCCCTGCTGGCCGTAGCGAATCAGGCATATCACGGAATTTTTGTCCGCTAAGTAGTCAGACCCGGCCAGGGGTGGATACAGGGATGCCAAACCCTCTCCATTTGTTTGGTGGCAGTTGGCACAGTTGTTTTTGTAAAGCAGGATGCCTTCTGTTATGTAGCGCTGCCGCTGCAGTTCTTCATCACTTTGGCAGGATAACAGACTAACGACGACTAAAAAGGCCAGTGCACTCCATAGCCGTATCATGATTTAGATTCCGACAGCAACCGGTCTATGTCAGCCATGAGTTTGTCAACACCTTGTTCGGTGGTGCCATCGTAGATGCCTCGGACGTGCCTGGCTTTATCAACCAAAATAAAGGCCCCGCTATGCACTACGCCCCCGGGTGCTGTTGCGTCGGCCTGGGCTGTAACCATGTAGCTATTCTGTCCAATGTCGTAGATTTTGTCGCGGTCCCCCGTTACAAACAGCCACTGGCGGCCCTTAATGCCCAAATTGTCGGCAAACTCTTTCAGCACTGCTACAGAATCATGCGCCGGGTCAATGGAGTGAGAAAGCAGCATTACGCCCTGGTTGCCTTTGTATTTCTCATACACGCGTTTCAACTGCACCTTCATCTTAGGGCAGATGGTTGGACAACTGGTGAAAAAAAAGTCGGCAACGTAGATCTTATTGGCGAGGGTTTTTGACGTAACGGTATCTCCGTACTGGCTAATGAAGGCAAAGTCGGGGATGGTGTGGTCGATCGAGTCGGTTACGGGTTTGCCATTAACCAGCTTGGTTATGGCCTCACGCTGCCCCAAAACGGGTAATTTGTCCGTGTCAGCACCACAACCCGTCAGGTTAAATAATAGACCGAACAGAAATAAATAGGCCTTACTTTTTGTCCAGAAACTGGCGAGCCTGTTCAATACTGGTATTAAGCTTGGTTTCAACATCAGTGATTTTATCTTTTTGGTCGGATAAATACCGCAGGGCATCATTCGGAGAAAGTTTGGTGAGTGTATCTCCTTTATAGTGGGACATCCAGTACATCATCAGGCTGTCGGCATCCGTCAAATTGCGGACCAATAACCGGGCCTGTTCCTTTTCTTCGTCGGTTCGGAGAGTGCCAGCCGCCGAACTGGTTGCTTGGAGGCTGTCTAGGGCAGCAATGCGCTTGTTTAGTTGCTTCCGCAACTTCATAATATCATCAGATTTTGGCATGACCTGATCGTGAATAGCAAAGACGTCTTCTTCGGCTTGTTTAACGGCAGCTTCGTCTGAATTACACGCCCCGCAGAGGGCTCCAAGGATAAAAAGACTGACTACGTTTAAGACAAAGGATTGCATAAAAAAGTGGGTAGATGATAGGAAGCCAGAAAGCGAAAAACGTCTTAAATAAAGATAAATAAAAATCATTTTGCCGTTGACAGGGGCCGTTGTTTCAGAATTTCACGGGCATTTTTTACGGCGCTTGGCGATGGCGTTTTACCGCCAATCATTTGCGAAATTTCATGCACTCGCTCGTCGAACGTGAGTTTTCTGATTCGGCTGACCGTCTTAGCGGCCGAGTGATCTTTGTAGACGAAATAATGAGCCGTTCCCTGGGCCGCAATCTGGTGTAAGTGCGTGATGGCAATAATCTGATGATTGTGAGCCATGTCGCGCATCATATTGCCCATCTTAATGGCAATTTCACCCGAAACCCCTGTATCAATCTCATCGAAGATAATCGTTGGCAACGACCGCTTGTTGGCCAGAATATATTTTATCGCCATCATGAGCCGCGAAAATTCACCGCCCGACGCTACGTTCTTCAGTTGCTGCGGTTTCACTCCTTTGTTGGCACTGAATAAAAACGATATTGTGTCAATGCCCGTTGGTGTTGGTTTGCCAATGTCAACCTGAATCTTAAGTGACGCATTGGGCATACCCAGATCGTGCAGCAACCCACCTATTTCGGTTTCGATGGGTTGGATAACAGCCCGTCGGACGGCCGAAAGCGTTTCGGCACTGGTTTGAAGTTGAACACGGGCAGTTTCTGTCTCGTGTTTGGCATGAGCCAGTTCATCGTCCAGATTGAGCACCTTACTAACTTTCCGTTTTAGTTCGTCGCGTAAGGCTATTAAACCCGCTACGTTAAGTGCCTGGTGCTTAGTCTGCAGTTGATAAATAAGGTTGAGCCTCTCCCGGATTGTCTCCGCACGGGCATCGTCTATTTCTACATGGTCCTGCTCGGTGCTAATTTCGTCGGCCAGGTCACGCAGTTCTATCAGAGTGCTCTGTGCCCGCTGCAATAACTGCTCATATTGGTTGGAGAGCTTGCTAATATAGGTCAGGTTGCTGACCGTACCTTTCAAAAAGTCAATAACCGACTGCTCCGAATTGTTTAAATAGTCGTGAGCTAGCTGAAGGCGCTCTTTAATATCCTCCGCATTTTCCAGGATTGATAATTCCTGTTCGAGTGTTTCCTGCTCATCAGGCAGAAGCTGTGCTTTGATTAACTCTTCGTACAGGAAGTTATTGTAATCGAATTCCTTGCGCATGGCCGAGGCTTCGGCCACCAGCTTATCATATATTGATTTTTTGCTCCGATAGGCCTGGAAATCAGACCGGTAGTGTCGGAGCATGTCGTCGTCCTGGGCGTAGGTGTCCACAATTTCCAACTGGTATTCATTGGAACCGAGCATCACTGAATCGTGCTGCGAGTGAATGTCCATCAACTGGCTCGTTACACGCCGGAGCGTTTCCAGATTGACCGGTGTATCGTTGACAAACGCCCGCGACTTACCGCTGACGCTAATTTCGCGTCTGACTATGCAGGTATCAGAATAATCTAATTCTTCTTCCTCCAGAATATGTTCGATGATAAAACCCGAAATTCCGAACGTGCCTTCAATTACGCATTTCTGTTCCGGATTGTAGAGCACTTTAGTGTCGGCCCGGTTGCCGAGCAATAAGCCTATGGCACCCAGCATAATTGACTTACCCGCGCCGGTTTCGCCCGTAACAATGTTCAGTTCACGGTCGGGTGCCAGTTCGAGTTCATCAATGAGCGCGTAATTTTTTATGAGTAAATGCGATAGCATAGTGAGACTCCTTACTTACCTAACAACACCAACTTGGGCGCGGTTCAACCCAAACGCTGCTACGTAGTGACTAATTTTCGGTATAATTCCGTTTTGGACGGGTCCAGAAAAGAAAGCAAATCGAAAGCGCGTTTACGTTCGGCCGGTGTACCCTCAAACATGATATTGTAGAGTTCCTGCCCCTTTGCATCGAAAAAAACGCTGAGCAGTGCTGAATAAGGAAACTGCTGGCTAATGGTTCGAATGTTACTCAACAGATCGAGCGTTTGTTTGCGCATCTGCACCGGATTAGCTCCGAATATATCCAGACCCTGCCGGTGGTAGGTGTACATGGCATCACGGAAGGGCGTTAGCTGCTGGTTTTGCATGTTTTCAATGAGCCAGTAGCGGTTCCGTCGGTCGCCCCCGGCTTTCCAGCCAATATTACTAGTGGGCACCCCATCGGCCAGCGTGGCAATCGTGAACGCCCGTTGCACAAATAAACTACCGCCCCGTTTACTGAACGTATCATAGTCAACGGCCATAATCAGGTTGGCATAAAATGCCAGCATGGACGTAAGGTCGTCGGTATATTGATTTTCGCGAAAAAAAACCGGGGTGGTCGGTAAGTAAAAAAAGCTGAATGAGCGATCCACGTACGAAAAAACGGTTGTTTCGTAGCTGGTGCCATAAACCGGCCGGGTTACAATGATCTGCGCGGTAGCCTCGAAGGCGCCCTGCGTCAGGGATTTAACCAGGTTTATGTTCAGTGAACAGTTGATTCGTTCCTGCGTAGTAAACTGATCATTGCTCCACCGCCGGGTATTCATGAACTCCGTTATGATGCCCTTCAACTGATTGACGTATGAAAAATCTGTTTTTTGCTGCGCAATCAGCTGGTCGGAGTTGATTGTTACCTGGCAGTTCAGTTCCTGCGCCCGTGCCGTCGTCAGTAAACCAACTAGGATATAGACCAAGGCAAATTTTTTCATGATCGTATGTTTTCGACGACTAAGTTGACCAAATCCTGCGCTACGTCTGCTTTGGTTTTAAGAGCGAACTCATGGGTTTTCCCGTCTTTGTCAATAACGGTTACCTTGTTGGTATCGTGTCCGAAACCAGCCCCCGCATCGCGCAGGGAATTGAGCACAATCCAGTCCAGGTGCTTAGCTCTGAGTTTTTTTAAAGCATTTTCGTGTTCATTATCGGTTTCCAACGCAAATCCCATGAGCCACTGCTCCGGCCTTTTTTGCGCCCCCAACGTAGCGGCAATGTCGGTGGTTTTTGACAGTTCGAGCGAAAAGTGAGCTTCTTTTTTTTTTATCTTCTGGCTGGCCGGGTGCGTGGGGGTGTAGTCACCCACGGCTGCACTCAGCACTAGCCCGTCGGCATCCGGGAATATAGCCTGTGTAGCCTCAAACATTTCCTTTGCCGAACGCACGTCGATGCGCCGGATGGCCGGGTCGGGGAGGGGTAGGGCGGTAGGCCCGCTGATGAGTGTTACCATAGCCCCCGCCCGCGCAAAAGCCCCGGCGATGGCATAGCCCATTTTGCCCGTCGAGTGGTTACTAATGTAACGCACCGGATCAATGGATTCCTGCGTAGGTCCGGCCGTAATCAGTACGTGTTTGCCCACAAGAGGCATTGCCTGGTTGAAAAACGCAGCGAGCACCTGCCTAATGGTTTCAGGTTCGGCCAATCGCCCTTCACCTATTAGGCCACTGGCCAGTTCGCCGTGTTCGGCCCGGATGATGTGATTGCCAAACTGTTCCAGCCGACGCAGGTTTTCGACCGTAGCGGGATGCCGATACATGTCCAGATCCATGGCCGGAGCGAAAAAGACGGGGCATTTGGCTGATAGATACACGGCCGATAGCAGGTCGTCGCAGAGGCCATTGGCGCAACGGGCGAGCGTGTGCGCGGATGCCGGAGCCACCACAATGGCATCGGCCCAACGCCCCAGATCGACGTGGTTAGTCCATTCTCCTTCGCCCCAGCCATCACTCTCTGACCGGACAAAGGAAGACAGAACAGGTCGTTTGGCCAGCGTAGCCAAAGTCAGGGGCGTAATGAAAGCCTTGGCCGATTCGGTCATAACGACTTGAACCTCGACTCCGGCTTTGATCAACAGCCGAACCAGCAGGGCTGATTTATAAGCCGAAATGCTGCCCGTTACGCCGAGAAGAATCCGTTTGCCATGCATTGGAAAGTGGGCGAAATCCTAAAAGGGGAGCGTCTGTTCAAAGAAAAACCGCCCGGAAACAATACCAGGCGGTTAGGGTTAAACCGGCTAATGGCCTGGTCTATTGCTGGGCTTCGCCTTCAGCGTAGCGCCAGTAAATTTTGTCTTCTAGAAACTCGTCCGTTGCAACCGAGGTTGGCTTAGGCATCCTCTCATAAAACTTAGAGATTTCGATCTGCTCGCGATTTTCGAAAACCTCTTCAAGGTTATCCACCGCCGATACGAACTCGGAAAGTTTATTGCTCAGTTCCTCTTTATTCTTCGTAGCAATTTGCCGGGCGCGCTTTGAAATTATTGAAACCGATTCGTAAAGATTCCCGGTCTTGACCGCAATCTTGTCGTTATTGCGGGTGATGATGGATTGATTCGTTGCCATAAATAGTCAAAATGTCGTTTGGTGATACGTATTAGCTTTTTAGACTTGGGGCCTTTTATAGAACATGAAATCCAGTGGGTCAACCACTTGGATTAATTAGCTGCTGTTACCTTCCCGGGGCGATTGGGATCGGGCGTTTTGGCTTTTTCTTTCTCTTTTTCGCGGGCCTGTTCTTCTTTCGCCAGCCGTTCTATTTCTTTCTGGCTGGTTTCGTACATTTTTTCGGATTGTTTGAGATAGGAACTACTCGGGTATTTATCCACGAACGCCTGGTGATAGCTTATTGCCTCCAGATAGCGTTCCTTTTGCTTCGTTTCCAGGCTGTTTTGTGCAAGGCTAAACTCAGCGTCTACTTTCAGAAATGCCAGTTCTTCATTATATTCTGAATCTGGAAATTCTTTTTGAAAGTTATTAATGGAAATGACCGCCGACTTGTAGGAAGCAATATTGAACCCACTGGTTTTATAGTACAGTTTAGCTTTTTCGTAGGCTTTACGTTCCAGTTTCTTCCGTAACTCCAGAATCATACGGGTGCATTCGTCCTTGTACTTGTTATCTGGATACGCGTTGACAAAATCCTGCAGAGCCGATGTCGCCGTCAGCGTATTGGACTGGTCGAGGTTAAAGGCCGGGGTGTCTTTGTAAAGCGAAAAAGCATACATGTACATTGCTTCCTGCGCGTAGTCACTCCGGGCAAATGTCTCGTAAAATTTCTTGAAGAGCGTAGCGCTAAGCAGGTACTGTTGCTGATGATATTGCGTATAGGCGTAGTAAAACTGAGCCATTTCCGACTCATTACTTCCTTTCAGAACCGGAATTAATTCTTCAAACAAGACACCAGCGCGATACCAGTCACTCTTTTTGTAGTATTCAACGGCTGCTTTATACTTCTGGTCGTCGGTACCGGTTTTCTGTAGTTTCGAGAACGGACTACAGGCACTGAGCAAAACCACGAACCAGGCTCCAAGCAGAACCTTACCAATTTGACGTTGTTGCATACAGGGGCAAAGATACGAAAAAAATACAGGCTGCATCGTCTTAACGTCGATGCAGCCTGTATAGTGCCGATGTGGGTGGCTAAACGCAAATCGTTCAGAAAAATTAACAGCTAATCAACGTCCTATTGATGCCGGACAAGCAGGCGTTTGGTCGCTACTTTCTTGCCATCGACGGATAACTGATAGAGGTAATAACCAGTTGCCAGATCGCGGGTGACAATGCGCACCTTACGGTCGCTACGGTCGAGATTGTATTCGGCAATAGGAGCACCCAAGACGTTCAACAATATCAGTTTAGCCTCATTTACGGGTCCACTGACCTGATAGTCTACTTCCGTAACATCGTCGGATGGGTTTGGGTAAACGTTTGAAACCCAAAGTCGCTCGTTGCTATAGAGTCGGTTTTCTGCTTTGCCTTCCTGCTCGGGGGCTGAACGAACATCGGCAGTTGGGCTGCCCATTTCAACGGCGGGTGAACGGGCACCCGTTTTAGCAGGGGACTGTGCGATCAGCAGTGACCGGTAATGGTCGTTGATAACTTTGTTTTTGGGCGTTGAACGGTCAAGGCCCGAAAGAACGGGCTGCGGGACCATCCGGAACCGGTTCGTGCTGAGGATTGGTGTGGTAGTTTTTCGGGTCGATGCCGTTCGTCCCAGCTCCAGCCGACTACCCTTTCGGGCATCGGAATCTCGCAGTGCTACCTGCGCCCGGAGCGGGATTGTTGCCATCAGCAAACCCGTTAGCATACCAATAAGTACAGTTTGCTTCATAAAGGTCGTATTCTGGTACACTATTAGCCAACACAAACCTATTCATCTAAAAAGACAAAGTCAACGGAGTTATGTCTAAAAAATTGTTAAAATGCTTAATTATTACCCCTTTGAACGTTTTTACGAGCTAATGGTTTAGCCACACTCCTGGTTTTTATTGACTTTTTAGCTGCCGGTTGTTCCTCTGGGGGTGTTTCGAGCCAAAGGACCTGATTCTTAGTCGGTTTTTCGGCCTCCCGCCAGCGAAAACCATCTAGTTTTTGGGCATCATCGGTAAACTCTTTGGGCGGAATAAGCTGTGCATCCGGGCGGCCGTAGAAGCGAATCTGGCCCACTTTATTATTAGAGAACTCTATGTTCATGCGGCTGCATTCTACATGGTTTAACCCAATCATTTTGTTCTTGTCGTCGACGGCATAATAGATACTCTGGCCATTGCCTTCAACAATTACCCGGTTGAGCGATGTCTCTTCGCGTGCTGGCGTTGCTACGGTCGCAGAGCTGGGACGCGTGGAACTGGCAACCCCAACAGATTTGGTCGATGCGGTGATTGCTTTCTGCGTTGACCCATTCGTTGCGGGCAACGTAGTGGAGGCAGGTATGAGCTTCGATACAAAATACGCCGTTACGGTACGTCCTTTTATCTGGTTGTAATTTTTGAGCGTATCGAGCGAAATAACAAAGGATTTAGTCTTTAGAAACATCGTGTTAATGCGGTTATTTTTGAGCAACGCCCGCATCGTATCCGCTTCCATCTGGTACTTATTCTGGCTCCAGACAATGGGTTTTTTAAAGAAATAAATCGTTGAGTCGGCGGTGTCGTAGATCAGTGAGTCGCATTTGCTTTGCAGGTCCGATTTGTAGACGAACACATTCTTCTGGCCCAGCAACCGACGCGTACTGGTGGCTTTATTGTCGAACAGGAACAACGTATCGGCCCGTAAATAGAGCGTATCTTTCGTGGCTTCGCTGGCGAGGCTTTTGGCGACGGGGCGACCAGTTACGCGTGAAATACCCGCCTTGCCGTTGTAGCGGACGTGTTCTCCCGTGACGATGGCTTTTCGGTCTTTCGCTACCATAATAACATTGCCCCTGGCTACCCCTAACTCCGATGCGTTGTCGTAGTAGAGTGAGTCGCCGGTCAGGCGGTATTTGCGGGTATCGACGGTGGCCCGGCGCTGAAAATTTGAGATGCCCGTGGCCGTGTTATACTGCCCGGCAATGGCCGTCAGCACACCGTCTTTATTCGTAATACGCGTAGGACCCTGAAACGTGGCAATGCGGTTTAACGAATTATACAGCAGCGAATCGGCGGTGAGCGTACCTTTGGGATTGACGAGCCGGACATTCTGCCGAAAAATGAATAGTTTGCTGCGGGTATCATAAAAGCCTTCACGGCTGGTCAAGACATTTTCTTTGTCCACAATTCGACCGGGCGTTGGGTAGTGGGCAAGGCCCGA
>JAQBNX010000073.1 GCA_028288385.1 Spirosoma sp. | reverse complement strand
GCCGTCCACCTGCTCCATCTCAACAGTTGCTTTGGCATCTAATGAAGTAGGGGCAAAACCCGCGCCGGTCAACATAAAGCTTAACTGCATGGCGTAGCAACCGGCGTGGGCTGCGGCAATCAGTTCTTCGGGGTTTGTACCTGCTTTACCATCCTCGTTCTGAAAACGGGATTTAAATGAATACGGTGTTTTATTTAAGACACCGCTTGTCGATGAGAGAGCCCCACTGCCTTCCATGCCCGAACCGTTCCAAACGGCCTGGGATGTACGCTTAATTCCTGCCATAATTACTGGGTTGATTAACGTTACGTATAACTTCCTGATAACAACTTTTTGATAAGACCTTCCGGCCGGTTTTTGTTTTAGTTTCTCCCGCAGTTTTGCCTGATTCAGTTGATTTAACCGCTGAACACATCATTTAACCGGTGCCGCTTGTGAAATTGAACGATGCGTGCCATATTGCAGTTGTGGTGGTGCAATAATACCACAACTGCAACATGGCTTATACGACACTCCCCCCTGACACCGCCGTTTATGCCCCCTATACGGTGATTGATAAATCTCGCCAGGGTGTGTTTCGGTCAGAGGCCGATAAGGTGGCCCATCTGGTAGGACTGACCGATATTGAAATGGCCAGAATATTAAATATGTCGGTACGTAACCTGCATCGGCTTAAAGCAGACGATGGGCTGGCGCGCGATGCATCCGAACGCCTGTTACTGCTGGCTAACCTGCTCCGGCATGGCCTCGGCGTGTTCGATGATGACAGCGAAACGCTGGCTGAGTGGCTACGGTCGCCCATTCGGGAACTGAACAGCCAGTCGCCCCTGAGTTTACTAGACACCACAACGGGCTTTGGTCTGGTAGACGACGTGCTGGGACGGATCGAACACGGCATTGTTGGGTAGGGGAGAAGACAAACCGGCATGCTGACCGTTTACCGCACCGTAAAGGCAAAATACATTCACGAACCACTGTCTACAGAAGGGGCAAGGCTATTCGGTGGCCGCTGGAATCCAAAAGGCTATCCCCTGCTCTATACAACTTCCTCACCAGCCCTGGCCCTGGTTGAGTCGCTGGTTCATCAGCCCCAAATCAGGTATGAAAAACTCTCCGCGCTATATCTGTTTACCCTTGAACTGCCGGGACACTATGACGATGCTGCCGATTCACCGGATAACGTAACGCACCATCCACTGGATGTATTACCGCCGTATTGGAATGAGGAAAGCTACGAACGGACGCAGTGGATTTTGCTCGACTGGCTCAACCAGCCGAAGACACTGGTTGCTGCGGTACCGTCGGTAGTGGTGCCCATGTCGGTCAACTACCTAATTCACCCCGCTCACCCTTCCTTCAAAGACATTCGCGTAGTGAAAAGTGAACGGTTCCCGGTTGAGCCTAGGCTGTGGCGCAATGTTGATGACATTACCCCCGCAACGAAAGGATAACAGCATCGACCTACTCTGTTAAAACCGGAGAAAGGGCCTGTTACTCTTTTTCCAATAAGGCACTGGAATGGGCTTCTGTGCCGGTCTCCCACCAAACTGCCTGTGGATAATGGGCCGACCCAATCATGATCGGCTCACCTATTTTGGGCGTCGTTACGCTCAGTTTAACTTCGGCTGCGCGCTTGGTAACCCGTTGGATCGGTTCGTTCCAGGCGTGGTAGGCCAGCGCAAATTTACCCCAGTGCACCGGCAATAAGGTTTTAGCCCGCAAATCCTGAGCCGCCGTCACGACTTCTTCGGGGAACATATGGATGAGGGGCCAGTCTGTGTTGTACTGCCCGCACTCGAGAATGGCCAGATCGAACGGACCGTATTTATCGCCAATGGCCCGGAAGTGCGTATCATAGCCCGAATCGCCCCCTAAAAACAGGGTATAGCCTGGAAGATTGAGGACATACGATGCCCAGAGGGTTTTGCCGCGTGCCAGACTACGTCCCGAAAAGTGCCGGGCCGGGGTAGCCGTCAACGTAATGCCGGGGGCTATCTGGCCCCCTTCCCACCAGTCGAACTCCACAATCCGGTCGGCCGGAACGCCCCAGCGCTCGAGGTGAGCACCCACGCCGAGAGCCGTGTAAAACTTCTTTACTTTTGGAATGAGGGACGTAATGGTTTTATAATCCAGATGGTCGTTGTGGTCGTGCGACAGGATGAGAAAGTCAATAGTAGGCATGTCGGCTACACTATAGACATCTGAACCGGGAAACGACTTGCCAAAAAACGACACCGGCGATGCATACCCACTAAACACCGGGTCCATCAACATGGTAAGTCCGTTTGTCTTAATCAGGTACGACGAATGCCCGAACCAAACCAGCGTTGGAAGTTGGTCGGGTAAGCTAATAAGGTCGGTTTTAACGGATGGCAACGGAGTTTTTGGGGTGTTTTCGGGCGATTTGTTCAGGTAATCGCGTATCATCTTGGTGGGTGGTACGCCCTTGGCCATTACGTCCGTTGGCGACAGGTTCTGAAAGGAGCCGTCCCGGTAATTTTTGGATTGCCTAATTCGTGTTAATCGATTGTTGGCGGGGTCGGAGCCAAACGGGGCCTGTTGCATAAAAAGATAACCCAAAATAGCCAGTGACAAGAGAATAAGTGTGGTGGTAATCATCAGTCGTTTAAGAAACTTCATAGGGGGCAAACTCTGGGTAGGCGCATCCGGTTCCTGCCTCATTAATCACGGAGGCTTTATTACGTCCAAACGTAGGGGAACCAACTAAAACGACCTTATGTTTTATGAGTTAGGCCCATCAATTTTGTTTAACTTTTTTTAGTTCAGGTTAAACAAATTCTCCTGAAAGGGGGTTATGCAGCTAACAATCGCAAACTAACGAGCGCTTCGGCTCCAAGCTCTGCCGTCTGCCTGCGCGGCCCGGCCTGTGTTGTACACAAACTTTGTAACGACAGGTTGATCGAACCTTTTTCGATTCCACAACTGTATGATAACTTCCACCGGACTGGATACACACCGGGCCGACACCCCACGGGTGGCAGTTTTTCGCAAAGAACATTTCAATGCGGCTCACCGGCTCAACAACCCGAACTGGTCTGATGAAAAAAATGCCCGTGTTTACGGCAAATGCAATAACCCCAATTACCACGGCCATAACTATGACCTGATTGTCCAGGTCACCGGCCCCATTGATCCCGAAACCGGTTACGTCATCGACATGAAGTTTCTCGGCGACATTATCAAAGAACACGTCACGGATCGATTCGATCACAAAAACCTCAATCTCGACACCGATGAGTTTGCCGATCTGAACCCCTCGGCCGAAAATATTGCTATCGTTATTCACAATATTCTACGCAACCAGCTAAGCACTGACTTAGACATCAAAGTAAAATTGTATGAAACTGAACGGAACTTCGTCGAATACCCCGCATAATCGAAACGACCGTGATGGGCTGGAGATAGATCGGCTGCTGATCGATGAGATGGGCGATGACCACCATACATCGTCTATCGATACGCCCATGCGCCCCGATGCGTTTGAGCTGGACGACGAGCTTAAGGTTGACCTCATTGAAGAACATTTCCGGGAGATCATGAACATCCTGGGCCTCGACCTGACCGACGACAGCCTGAAAGGGTCGCCCCGGCGCGTGGCCAAAATGTTTGTGAAGGAAGTGTTTAGTGGGCTCAACCCAGACAGCAAACCCAAGGCTACGCTGTTCGACAACAAGTTCCGCTACAACGAGATGCTGGTTGAGAAAGATATTATCGTTCAGACCTACTGCGAGCATCACTTTGTTCCAATCGTTGGTAAAGCGCACGTAGCGTATATCTCCAGTGGAAAGGTAATTGGCCTGTCGAAACTGAACAGGATTGTCGATTATTTTGCCAAACGGCCGCAGGTACAGGAACGCCTGACCATACAAATAGCTGAAGAGTTGAAAAAGGTGCTCGAAACCGAAGACGTAGCCGTTATTATTGACGCCAAACACCTGTGCGTGTCTACGCGGGGCGTTCACGATATTAACAGCTCAACCGTTACGTCGTCGTATGGCGGCAAGTTTGAAAATGAGGCCACCCGGCAGGAGTTGCTGCGCTACATCTCCTCCACAGACATAACCATTTAATCAGTTATTGATGAAACAGCCAACCGGGCTTATGCCACAAACGGTTGGCTGTTTCATCAATAACTGATTACGTTATGAAAGGCAAAAACATTTTTATTGTTGGCGCGAGTTCGGGCGTAGGCCATGCGCTGGCCCAATCGCTCCAGACGCAGGGCGCTACGTTGTTTACGGCGGGCCGGACCAAACCCGAAGGCATTCAATCGACCCATATGCTGTGGGACGTAACGCAAATGCCAGCCACCGAAGCGCTCACTCAACTCCCCGACACCCTCCACGGTATTGTTTACTGCCCCGGCACCATCAATCTAAAGCCTTTTCAGCGGCTTATGATGGAGGACTACCGCCATGACCTGGAGGTTAATGTGCTGGGTGCCGTAGCTACTATCCATGCCTGTTACGCGGCTATAAAAAAATCCAAGTCGGGTAGTGTTGTGCTTTTCAGTACGGTAGCGGCCAAACTAGGGATGGGTATGCACTCGTCAGTGTCGGTGGCAAAGTCGGCTGTCGAAGGGCTCACCAAATCACTCGCGGCCGAGCTGGCTCCGTTCAATGTTCGCGTCAACGCGGTGGCCCCGTCACTGACCGATACGCCGATGGCGCAGTTCCTGCTTGCCGACGATATTAAACGCGACGCGGCCAACAAACGCCATCCGCTCAACCGCTACGGCTCTCCGCAGGATATTGCCAGTATGGCGGCCTACCTGCTCTCCGATCAGGCAGCCTGGATCACCGGCCAGATTATTGGCGTTGATGGCGGAATGGGAACACTAAAATAAATAACGTCAATTTTGGTTTTTCGTAGTCGTTATATAAGTGCCACAGCGCCTGAATTGGCGCTGTGGCACTTAATCATTTATGGTCATTAAAGCCAGTGATTTTGTTAAGCGGGTGAATTCACTCTGGGGCCAGCCTGCGTTTGAAAAGACGGTGAGTAGTTGGCGATATAAGGCCAGCCATCAGCGGTATACAGCACTTTGTCCAGGCACATCTTTCGCAAAAAACGATCGGTGCCCTGAATGTAGCGATCCGTTACGTCCACCGCATGATAGACCAGCCACTCGTCCTCGGCGCCATCCCTGAATAGACACGTTTGACCGGGCGAATCCCAGTGTTGGTTAGGGCCCAGCACGATATGCCGTTCTGGAATGGGTTCAAAGCCCGTTAGCGGATGAGTTGACCAGTACACACTAACGGCATAGCCGTTTTCGGCCCAGGTGTTGTCGCCCGAAACCCATAAATAATACCGGTCATACTCCGGACGATAGGTCATAAAAGCCCCTTCCCGTAAGGTTTCAAAACGAACGCCGAGTCGGGGCCAAAGCACCTCAACGGGTGAGCCGAGGAACGTAAACCCATCCTCGGCCAGTTCGACCGCCCGAATGGGCTCATGCGCCGAGCCGTAATAAAGATAATGCCGGTTAGTTTTTGGGTCGGTAAAGAAACAGGGGTCAATCATAGCGTAGTCCGTCCCATGCGAACCCGACAACGGAATGCCTATATCAATAAAGTTGTTGGGCGTTTGGGAGATGGCGAGTGCCAGATGCATACCATCTTTTGCATCCGATTCGGCCGCGTAGTAGAGTCTATATTGCCCATTCACATAAACAACTTGCGGGCACCAGAAGCGCTGGCATTGCTGAGCCCAGACCGGCGGCCGAAGCAACGCACCTATCGGCGCTGACCAGTGAACCAAATCCGGGGAATGACTGACCAGAATATTGTTTAGCGTGGGAGAGAATTCGTCATGGGTTGCATAGGCAAAATAACCGCCCGGACCCGTGTCGATGATGGACGGATCGGGGAAGTCGGTTGGCAGCAGGGGATTTTGGTAGGGGGTTTCTCTCATAGGGTGTAAGGTGAGTGGAATAATCACCTTAACCAACAAACCAGTGTCGGTCTAATCGGGCAGTAATTTTCCGGGGTTTAAAATCCCTTTTGGGTCTAAGGCTCTTTTAAGCGTTTTCATGAGGTTGATTTCCTCCGATGTGCGACTGAGATGAAGCCAGGGCTTTTTTTCTAAACCGATACCATGTTCGCCTGTTATTGAACCGCCAATTCGTTGAAGTGGCTGGTAAATGATTTCGTCTACTTGGTGTTTGGTGGCTGCGTTGTCAAGGCCGCAACTGACGAATAGATGCAGGTTGCCATCACCCATATGGCCGAAGGCATAAAAATGGACATCGGCCCAAACAGCTTGAAGTTCCGTTTTAATTTCTTTAATATATGGGTCCATGTCAGAAATGGCCAGGCTGACATCATACAAAAAAACAGGACTGTGCACCGAAAATATCAGTTCCACATTCTCCCGAATACTCCATAACCAATCCAGTTCTTGTTGTGACTGCGCCATGACTGCGTCGGCAATCAAGCCGTTCTCCCAACCGTTTTTCAGCAATTCGTCAAATACGGCTTTATCCTGCTCGGCATTCTGCCCGCGAGCTTCCATCAGGACATAAAAAGGATAGGTTTGTGGTAGTGGTGGCGAATAAGATGAAGGCCTGGAAGTCATTAAATTGTAATAATCCTGCCATAGCAATTCAAAACTGGTGAGGTCATTCTTTAACTGTTTCCTAGCATACTGTAATAGTTGATTTGCCTGCTCAAAATTTTCCAGGGCGACAAAGGCAGTGTTTCTGCTTTTTGGCAGATCGTCTACTTTCAAAACCGCCTTTGTGATGACTCCTAACGTGCCTTCCGATCCAATGAAAAGCTGTTTGAGGTCATAACCGGCATTGTTTTTCAGCATTTTGTTCATGGACGAAATAACCGTTCCGTCGGCCAAAACAACCTCCAGACCCAGCACCAGATTACGCATGACCCCATAACGTACCGCCTGCAAACCGCCCGCATTTGAAGCAATGTTTCCGCCTATCATGCAACTGCCTTTGGCACCCAGGTCAAGCGGAAAAAGCAGCCCGTTTTCGACTAGTAATTTTTGCAGATTCTGTAAAATGACGCCTGCCTGAACCATTACTGTTTTGTTATGGACACTGATCTCCTCAACCTCGTTCATGCGTTCCAGAGTTAGGGCAATCTGATTTGGTTTTGTTACTACGCCCCCTACCACGTTTGTTAAGCCCCCGTGTGGCACTACTGACTGATTGAACTCATTACAAATTTTCAGCATGGTTGATACGTCCTCTGTCGTTTTTGGACGAAGAAGTGCCAGACAATCCAGGTTTTCGTTATGCGTCCAATTAGAGGCAACCCGCCCACTTGCCTCTGCTTGTGTCAAGACAGAATCCTTTCCAAACGTATTGATAAGCAACTGGACTAGTGTTGACATGGATTTGGGTTTATTGCCCGCAAGTGAACGTTACATAACTACGTGGGCCAGCGTAGCAGAAAGCCAATTATAGTGCGCTCATGCTATCGCCATTTCCTGAAATTATAACCAGCTTCAACGCTATAACCACCGCCTGACAGATTTTTTATAATTGAGAAATGCTTGTCCGAATTCAAGCTCCAAATAATTTTCTTCCCGTTTGATTATATACTCCTGAATGATAAGGATAAGAAATGGGAGAAGGAGAAACGTCCACCAATTGCCCACGAAGCAAGCAACTCCACAATAGACAAACGCTAACCCTACATACATTGGGTTCCGTGTAATGCCATATATTCCGGTTGTCTGTAAGGATGAAGCTGGCTTGATAAGAACCACCGTGTTTTTTGTCAGGAAGAACTGCCTTAAACTTCTCACTAAGAAAAACAGGGCGATAATTAAGAAAATTATACCGACAACTTTTATGACCGTTTGATGGAATAAGCCGTCGGCGATTGGCAGTTTCCGTTGGATAAACATGGATGCTAAAAATACTAGCACATAAAATAATGGTGGTGGGATATAAACACCTGGACCCTTAGACTTATTAATTTGGCTATCCATAATACTATTATTTTTATAAATGTTTGTTTACATCAGTTCCTAAGTGGTAATGTTGTTAAATATGGAACACAAGGTTTAGTACTTTAACGAAGGTAGGGCCTTTAGTATTAAAGTTTATGTGAAGTACAAAAGTTGAATTTTGCAAAAATGTTTCAACAAAGTTGTTCTGTTTACCTTTTAATAATCGCTATTAAATAATTTTACTGTTATTGTATTGTTAATGCGTATTCTGATTCGTTATTTATCATGTTTATTTTTTGAACTAGCCTAACAACATAACCAGCAAACTGAACATTAGTATCTCCATTTGCCAGTTTAAATGAGCTTACCACGTTTTTAATCGTTGATTTTTGCTCAGAGCTTAACTCGTCAATTATTAGAAGGACCCTTAGGTTGGTCTTAAATGAGTCAATAAGAAGTTTCTCTATTTCTCTTTCTATTGAGCGTTCTTTAATTTCAGGATATATTTCTTTTATCCAGTTAATAAATTTTGTTGATTGGGCTTCATCACTGTTAATATATGCTATTATTTTATCTACCCAACTTTCAACTGTCTTAACTCTAGTTTGTTCATCTGTTATGATACTAAACGCTGAGGCAAAGCGCATTAACTGAGGGATTATAATACTATTGAGATAACTAGATTTATCTATTTCCTTTTGTTTTCGTTCACCATAGCATTCATATTCTATAAGATTAATTCTAAAAGGGTTCTTAAGCTTTTTGTCAAATTCAATCAGTATTCCGTCTGGAATTGTCCGAATACCTGAAACATTATTCCCATCTACTTTAAATCCTTTTGTTTTAAATAACCTATTTTCCGGAATTAGAAGGGTTTTGTTTTCGGGAAACTGAGGAAATAAAAAATAAAAATTTTCATTGACTAGTCTCTCAAGTCCCTTTATTTTGTCAGTCTCATTTGAAAATTGTACAGTTTGAAAAGTCCCCATTATGTTGACTTTCACATTTGGCACTTCTTTTGCTAATCTCTTTAGTTCTTCTTCGTCTTCTATAATTGTTTCTTCATTATCTTCTATCTCAGTAACCAAAGATTGAATGTCAAATCGGAATAAGGTGTCAGATTTGTTTTTCGTAAATGTATCGTCAAGAATTTGAATAGCAACTTGTTCATCAATAGGTTTCGCTCCTTGAATATATTTAATTGCCCAATATTTACCCCCTACCTTTGAAAGTAAAGAAATATCAAAAGGACTACAATATTCGATATTCTTAATTGTCAAAGCATTCACATAACTTTCAGCATCTGCCCAAGGTTTATAATCTGTTGCTTCATCAAGAATGAATCTGGCTCCACATAAGCTTTTCTTGTTGACTTTAACGACTAAATATATTAAGTCACCAGTCTGCGGTCCACGATTAATAAAACCTGAAACTTTATCTGTCAAGCAGATATAATAGTTTTCAAGCGAAGTCGAACAATGTGATATTCTTACTTTCATTTATGATATCTAAGGGTTACTATAAAGTGCAGCTAACTTATAAATATGTAAATTTTTATGTATTTATTGTGGTTAAAATTTGATTACTTGTGTGAGGTAAGTGGACTGATTATCGCCGTTGATGCGGACGGTTGCCGTTAGTGGCCTCGCTTTCCAGTCAATGGAAATGAGACCGTAGTTCAGCTCCGTCACCATTTCGCCAACCCGGTGTTTATTGGGCTCTACATGGGGCTTTGAAACGTGCGTGAGTCCACTGCTGGTAATGTCATACAGGTCGTAGCCTAGCCCCGGTACGCTCACTTTTGAGATTTCGGCCATGTGGCGGTCACCACTAATGAGCAGGGCACCCTTCGGATTTGTTTTAGCTAGCAGATCCAGGAAGCGTTGGCGCGCCGTGGGGAAGTTGGCCCACTTCTCTGAGCCATGTTCTTCTGGTAATACCTGAATGCCACTCCCAATAATGTGTATGTCGGCATCGGAACCGGTCAGTTGGCTTTCCAGCCACTTCCACTGGGTTTCGCCCAGTATGTCGCCCGACGGATCGGGTACGTTGGCTTTCCCCTCTTTCTTGAGTGGGTCCCGGAAATAGCGTCCGTCTAACAAAATCACTTTGACGCGCTGACCCTTAGGCCCGTAGGTATGCGACGAGTAGGCTCCTTCCTGATTGCGTAAGGGGCTGGTGGCGGGCACGTCAAAAAAGTCGAGCATTACTTGCTGGCTTTGTTTCCGGGCTGGGTACTCTTTGCCCCCGTCGTTTACCCCGTAATCATGATCGTCCCACACGCCAATGATGGGTGTCGATTGGCGCAACTGCTGGTAAACGGAGTTGCTTTTTTGCCGGTCATATTTGGCCCTCAGGGTGTCCATGTTTTCCGAATCGCCGTAGATATTGTCGCCCAGCCAGATCCAGAGGTTGGCTTTTTGCGCGACAATATCATCCCATAGGGGCTGAGGGCGTTTCTGGTCGCTGCATGAGCCAAACGCTATGGTTGTCAGGGGTGTCTGAGATTGAGAAGCTGTCGTTGTTGCGTGCTTATCCGTCCGGCAACTGGCAAGCAGGGTGCCGCCCAACAGGGTAATTTTAACCAGGTGATTCATAATGACAGCATGACTTAATGGCTTTCTGGACTGAGTTATGGGTGTAGGACAGCCCAGCCTTCCTGTTCGCGGATAATCAGTTCGCCATTGCCGCTGGGTACGTAGGACAGAAACGGAAGGAGTTCGTCGCGACTGATGTTTTCACCCCGCATGGTGTTCTCGCACATGGCCAGAATCACACCCTGCTTTTGTAGATGTTGAAGCACTTTTTCATAGGGCTTGTTTTTCCGGTAAACCTCTACGCCCGATCCGTGAACCACCAGCTCCACATCGAGTTTTCCTCGCAGGCGCGGGTCGCTCATCGCGTTCTGTATGTTCCTCAGGGTGCTTCTGATCTTCGTTGAGTCGTCGGTGTTGAGCTGATACGCTACCCGGTAGCGGGGCTTAGTGGCTTCGGCACCGTGAAAGTCAGCAGGGTTGGTTGTCTGGGCTAACACCGGCATAGTCATGCCAAGGAATGCCATGATAAGGAAATAGTTGATCATTTTCATCTGGTATTGAATTGAGGGTGATTTTATTATTTGACTGGACTGCCGGTCGCTTTCTTAGCCTCGACAATGGGTTGATACGGCCCGAATTTGTGCTGCTTTTCGCTGAACGTATCGGCATACGGGCCATAGGGAAAATCGACGGGCTTGGTCCTGATGTCCGGCCAGTCATGGGATTGGTCTTTGTGGGGTCGTGGCATTGAATTAACAAAAGCCGCTACGTCCCACGACTCGGCATCGGTGAGTTGCGGACGCTCATACGTAGCGCCGAAGGGCATGTTGTTTTTAACGTATCCCGCAAAACTGGTAAGCCGGTATATCCCCGCCCCATCATTATAGCTGTGTGGTCCCCATAGGGGCGGGTAGGTGTACTGCGCGGTGCCCGGTAGCCGAACGCCTTCGCCTTTCGAGCCGTGGCAGCTTTGACACTTGGCCGCATAAACCAGCTTTCCTGTTTCAGGATCTGCCGCCCGGTCGAGGTAAGGGAGTTTGACCAACCCGGCACCTTCGGGTCTTTTGCCGCTGGGAACGCCCGTGCCGAGCCATTTCATGTAGGCGACCATGGCCTTCATCTCGCGGCTGTTGCTGTCAGGGCCTTTGCCACTGAGGCTGCGTTCAAAGCAGTCTGTGATTCGTTTCACAACCGATTCGACTGAGCCCGAGCGTTCGCGAAATTTAGGATAAGTCGAAAACACCCCCGAATAGTTGTTGCCCAGCACTTTGGTGCCTGCTTCGAGGTGGCAGTTCTGGCAGTTCATGCCGTTGGAAATATGCCGTACCGATCCGTTTGGGCCGAGGTATTTGGCGGTATGGGCAACTAACACGCGACCATAGCGAATCTGTTTGCCGGTTTCACCCACCGGTATCTGGGCGTCAGCCGGTGGGCGCCAGTAACTAGGTTTGGGTTGCGTAGTGTCAGGCTGTTGATTGACTGGTGCTGTCAAAATCATGCCGGCTGGGGTAGTCAGGGGCAAAGGGGCTTCAGCGCTTGTGGATGCAGTCCCGTACCTGATAGCAAGCGTAGCCCCTGAGCCAATAAGTAACAGCGATAGTAAGCCGCCCACGGGAGCCAGCAACCGGGAAAGTTGCTGAAGCGAATTTGATTGAAGCAGCCGCCACGATGAGCTATGTTTCAGGATGGTCGTTTTCATGGCGGGCAGAGGATTGCGCTACGTAGTTCGAAAGTACGGATTATTTAGGTTTCCTGAAATCAAGGTCATAATCCACATTCAGTCGAAACCCATTATCCAGGTCGAAGATGGGCTTTTTGGTTGCCGGGTCGGGACTGGGGTGCTGCAAAACCCGGTTAAAGTAATTCAATTCCAGCCTGATATTATCCCGAACCTGGTAGCCCAGACCGCCCGATAGCCGATTTTGATTGAAAACGTTCAGCCCTACATTCCGCCCGAAACTGATAAACAACTCATCGAAAGCATTAAGGTAAAACTCGCCGTTATCGACGGTGGGACCGCTGAGTGGATACGTAGCGGATAGCTGATACCGGATGCGGTGCTGGTATTTCCAATTGGCAACTTGTCGCGGGTTTTCGTCCGATAGCTGCCCAAGCCACCGCTGCTCAAGCCGAAACCGGTGCGCCAACTCCAGCCGCCCCAATTTATCGCCGAGCTGAATATCTTCATAAATCCGGTGTTCAGGAACGGGTACGCCCGCATCGGCCGAAGGGTATTTACCATAGGGGTACGTAGTGAACAGCGTATAGCCACCCGACACCTTCACGCGGTCGGTGAGTTTATAAATCAGACCCAGCCGCGCAAGCGACTGCTGCCAGGTCTGGATGAAGTCGATCCGGCGCCACTGGTATTCGGTATGAAGGGCCCATCGGTCGGTGAGTTTGTGGTCACCATTGTAGGTAAACCAGCCAACCTTATTTCGGTCAATGACCCGATTTTGCTGACTAAAACTACAAATACTCTGAAAGCAAAGAAACGTAAGTATGGCGGCTTGTTTCATCAAAAAGAGATTAACTAACTGAACCCTCGTGAGCAGGTTAATAATGGGCTAAGCGATTCCGAATAGCGTTTATCACCTAACTCAGTACCGGCCCGTTGCTGGGTGGAAAGTCTGCCAACTGTGCCAAAATTCCTGAGAAGCCGACAGGCGGGGCAGGTCTGTTCCAGGCGACAGAGAGTGGCCCCGTAGGGTGTAACGTTTGCCAGTGGTGGTTAGGGTGTCGTGTTGAAGCGCAAAGCGGTCACTGGGCGACGGGCGCTGGAAGGCAAAGAAACTCCGGTTGTCCGGCGCCAGCACGAGCAAAATGGGTTTGCCGCCCAGCGTATCATGAATGAGCCGTTCGCGTTTCAGTCGGTTCCAGTCGTAGGCTCTCGCCTGATCGCCAGCACGGATACCTACCACCCACGATTTGTCATGCCACGACAGGCTGTCCCGCCTGGTTAGCTCGCTGTTACCTTTGCCCCGTTCATAGTTACTCATTTTGGCATACGATTCGTCGAAGGTTCGGTCGGGCTGCATAATTAGCGTAGCAGGATGCAGGGCTAGCCACTGTTTAAGGGTCATCTGTTCGCTGAACACTTCGGGCAGAGTATCGCCTTTAAGCGGTCCGGCAATGGCTTCGCCGTTGGCCTGGCGCCACCAGCTGCCAGTCGTAGCATCTTCAAACATAGCGTTGAAATGATCCATCCCGACCAGCCGAAAGGTTTCGGGTTTGCCGTTGACAAGCGGCCGAAAAACGCGACCGGTGCGGCACACTGTACAATACGTGACCATTACGGGCTGCCCACCGATGGTGTCCAACACCTGATGGTGATACCCAATGTACTGAATAGGGTAGGCTTTGGCCTGTCCGTTCAGGTCAACGCCCAGTACCTCCCGATCGGGTTTGACGGTACTGCTGCCTGCTGGTTTCAGGTGTAACGTGGTAGGCTGGTAAAACATGTGGTCGGCGGCCATCCTGAAATTAAAGGCGTAGCTAACGCCCCCTATCACCAACAACGCAGCCAGCGCCGGCCACCTCGATCGTTTGATGGTGGCTGGTAGCCCAACAATGATCAGTAGTCCAAAAATAGCCCGGAATGCCCACCGCCAGGTGTGCAAAATGTAGGCCACGTCGATGCTGTTCATGCGCTGGCTGCCTGGCATCGGCATAATGAAAAACACATGCGCAATCTCAAACAGAATTAGGCCCGCAACCCCGATAAAAAAGAGAATCTTCATGGCTCACGGTAACGCAAACGCTACGTACTGATTTCCTTTTTTCGTCCCTAGTTTTGCCCCTCCGCAGGCAATGACAACGTATTGTTTGCCACCAGTCTGATACGTTGCTGGTGTGGCATATCCGGCTGCCGGAAGCGGGGCTTCCCAAAGCAGTTTACCCGTTTTTTTGTCAAACGCCCGGAGTTTTTCGTCTTTAGTGGCAGCAATGAACAGCAACCCACTGGCCGTAATGACCGGTCCACCGTAATTTTCAGAGCCCGTGTTGTGGATTCCCTTTTTTGCTAGTTGTGGTTCTTCGCCCAGCGGAATTTTCCAACGGTACTCGCCCGTGTTGAGGTCGATGGCGTTGAGCGTACCCCATGGAGGAGCAATGCCTGACAGGCCTTTGCTGTCAGTGAACTTCGTATAGCCGGAAATTTTGTACGGTACGTAGGGCATGGTGTTTTTATTGGTGGCAGCGGCCGTTACTTCCTGCTTCTCATCACCGAATAAAAACGCGACTATCGCCCGCTTCTCGTCGGCAGACAACTGCGTAAAGCCTGGCATCATGCCCTTGCCACTGCTGATAAGCCCGTGTACGTAAGCCCGGTCGCGTCGTTGCCCAATGTCTACCAGCGTGGGATAGCCGCTGGCCGGGTTTCCTTTCCGCTCGGCCCCGTGGCAGGTCTGGCAATTTTGCGAATACAGCCGGGCCCCCGCGCTCAGGTGGGCCAGCGCATTCTCTTTAGGCGTGTCGTTCATGGCAATGAGCCAGGCAGCCTGATTGGCATTTACGTACATAATGCCATCGGGATCTGTGGCGGCCCCGCCCCACTCGGCGCCCCCGTCGAGACCGGGGAATACGAGTGTACCCTGCCGGCTTAGAGGCTGGAAGGGTCCCCGTCGGCTGCGTCGGAATTGCGCCAGCAGCGTATCGCGCTCGTCCGAATAGGGGTTCAGGTCGCCCTCGCTGAACGTCTGCCGGGCGAAGGGGGCTGGTTTCTGCGGGATGGGCTGCGTTGGCCAGGTTTCTTCACCCGGTATGTCGGATTTAGGCATGGGCGTCTCCACGATAGGAAACAGCGGTTTGCCCGTTACCCGATCGAACACAAACACATGCCCTGATTTGGTTACCTGCGCTACAGCGTCGATTTTTTTGCCATTCTGCGTCAGGGTCAGCCGGTTGGGCGGAGCGGGAAAGTCGCGATCCCAGATGTCGTGGTGAACGGCCTGAAAATGCCAGAGCCGCTTTCCGGTGCGAGCGTCAAGGGCCAATAGGCAGTTGGCAAACAGATTCTGGCCGTTGCGGTTGCCGCCGTAGAAATCAAACGCGGCCGAGCCAGTTGGTACATAAACGATGCCGCGCGGCCGGTCTATGGACATACCCGCCCAGTTGTTGGCACCCCCTACGTCGGTATTTTTGTAGGTTTCCTTGGGCCAGGTCTCATAGCCATATTCGCCGGGTTGGGGAATGGTATGGAACGTCCAGACGAGTTTGCCCGTCCGGACGTTGAAGGCCCGGACATGGCCCGGCGCTGCATCGGCTCCTTCCGACAAGCGCACCGGCATAATGATCAGGTCTTCGAACACCGTACCGGGCGTATTGGAAATGATGAATTTGTCTTTCGCCTGTTCGCCCAAGCCTTCGTGCAGGTCAATGCTGCCCTGATCGCCAAAATCAGGAATGGGCTTGCCCGTGTTAGCATTCAGGGCGTAGAGTATTGGCCCGACGGTATAGAGAATACGTTTGTCCGACGTGGCCGACTTATCACTCGATTGCCAGTACGTTACACCCCGGCTGGTGCTGTGCCATGTTTTTAATGGATCACCAAATTTCCACAGTTCTTTGCCCGTAGCCGCATCGAGTGCAAAGGCCTGCACGGTTGGGGTGACCCCATACAGCACACCATCGACTATAATCGGATTGGTCTGAATCTGGCCGCTGTCGGGTGTCGCATACGTCCAGGCCATTTTCAGTTGCGTTACGTTAGTGGGCGTAATCTGAGTCAGAGCGGAATAGTGGCTGCGGTCGGGACCACCGAGGTATTCGCCCCAGTTGGTGTTATCGTTTGGTTTGTCGTCGGTAGGGTTCTGACGAAAACGGGACCAGCCGAGGGTCAGCATGGCCAGTGCCGCAAGCGGTAAAAGCAATCGTTTCATAAATAGGAAAGACACGGAGACGGGAAAGTTACGCTAAATGCAGGATGCCTTTGCTGGTATTTGCCGCCCGGTCTGTTCGGGTGTGACTAAATAGAGCAGGCAAAGCTGATGGAGAGGAATGCCTACTAAACAAATATACCCAAAAAGACGACTCTTAACCCAGCCCTATGGTTAAACTTGCCCCGTAGGCTGCTTTCCCTTACGTAACCAATCAGCCTGCATGAAACTTTTTCGCTTCGGCCCGCCCCAACATGAACATCCGGGCGTAGTACTCTCCACTGGTCAGTCCATCGACGTCACCCATTTTGGCGAAGATTATGACGAATCTTTTTTTGCCACGAATGGTCCCGAACGGCTAGCCCACTGGCTTACGTCCCATGCGCATACCAGCCCCGAAGTGGCCGCCGATGTCCGGTTTGGTCCCTGCATCAAACGCCCGTCGAAAATCATTTGTGTTGGCCTGAACTACGCCAAACACGCGGCCGAAACCGGAGCGGCCAGCCCCACCGAACCGATTTTGTTTTTCAAATCCACCACCGCCCTGGTTGGCCCCAACGATAATGTAGTGATTCCGAAGCGGTCCGAAAAAACGGATTGGGAAGTGGAACTGGCTATCGTCATTGGCAAACAGGCTAGTTATGTTGA
>JAQBNX010000059.1 GCA_028288385.1 Spirosoma sp. | reverse complement strand
TACCTGCCTTTATTTAAAATTCCCCTCGTCATAGGCCGCAACTTTTCGTCTGATCTCTCAACGGACTCCACCCAGTCGGTACTGGTTAACGAGACGTTCGTGAAAAAAGCGGGCTGGACGAATCCGCTGGGACAGGTGGTTAATTTCTGGTACGACAACCATAAATACCGGGTAGTAGGTGTGGTGAAAGACTACCATTACGCAGCCTTAAACGAAGCCATTGGGCCGCAACTTTTCACCATGAAGCCCGGTAATGGCTACGGCAGATTCTTTGTGAAAATTAAACCCGGCTCGGAAACCACCAGCCTGCATCAAATCGCGAAAACCTTCAAACAGCTGTTTCCCATTACGCCTTATTCTTACAAATTTATGGATGTAGATAACCGGAGCAAGTACGAAGCCGAGGCCAAATGGAAGCAGATTATGCTGCTTGGGGCCATACTGACCATCTTTATTTCATGCATTGGGCTATTTGGTTTAGCTACGCTTTCGGCCGAACGGCGAACCAAGGAAATTGGCATCCGCAAGGTGCTGGGCGCCTCATTTTCTAGCCTTATTCAACTGCTTTCCTCGGACTTTCTTCAACTCGTGGGGCTTTCGTTTGTGTTTGCCTTCCCGGCGGCCTGGTATGCGATTGACGCGTGGTTGCAGAACTACCCCTACCGAATCGATATCAGTGTTTGGACATTCGTGGCCGCCGCGGTGATGGCTATTGTTATCGCCCTGTTAACGGTTAGCTTCCAGAGCATCAGGGCAGCCCTGTCCAACCCCATTCGGTCATTGCGCACGGAGTAGTTTAAGGGAGTCATTTGGTTGTCGTCTTCAGGAGCGCCGGACCGTGCACGACAGGAAGATTTTCGGTCAATAATCGTAGTGTTCAAGCCTATAAATCGTCTGAAGCACCATCTCAGCAGCCTGGTGAACGTGACCAGACAAACCGCCGGTGTCCAGTACGATATGATCCACCGTGCGGGCGTTGTAGCCTAAGAACGAGATGAGCAGCCGATAGGAACCAGGGGCTAACCGGGAGAACGAGAATTTGCCTTTTTCGTCGGCCACCGTCCCATCCACTAACTGACCGGAATTGATGTCGTACAAGGCCACATTGGCAAACTCGACGGCCCTGGTCATGGTCGAATCAAGGGCATATCCCGTAATTTTTGCCTTGCCTTTAGCTGGCCTCTCCAAGGTTGGGGGTGCGAGGTTGTCCTGGGTAGGAGGCGTAGTGGCCGATTGGGCCAACGCCCTGCCCCCCATCAGTAAGCAAAGCAGAAAGTAAAGCAGGTATCGCATGAGCGCTGATTTTTAGATCGTTCAGATGGCTGCAAAGAGACACACTACCTGCTATGGATCCCAACAAAGAAGGTAAGATGGCGGATAGTAGGCGTTAAATGCCCTAAATCACCCATTAAAATTGGAAGCCGGTGGTGTGTGGCAGGCTTTACTGGGACCAGTAAAAGGAGGGAAATTTTCATGACAAACTGGGGGCATTGGTTCGATAGCCAACAAGTTGTCGCCCGGTATCCATACTTGGAAAACAACCGGATTCATTGACCGAAGGGTCAGACGGGGCGTTTGAGGGGTTGAATGCCCCGCTGACGGACTGCCGGCCCATCAGCCTGTTAGACCATCGACTATGCAGAACAAAGTAATCATTTGAGTCAGTTAACTCACCATTTACCAATCAGGAAACATTTTGCGATTTACAACAACTACACCCTTGCAGGGCGTAGTTGTTTTTGTATAGGCTCAGGCAGGATTAACATATCGTATGCTACTGGAATAAGTAGTCGGTTCTTATGTCAATCTAAATGACTTAGCGCCTACGGCATGTAGTGTGATCATCCTATTGGCACGAAGTATATTTCTTACCTATGGGCATTTAAAGGAGCCATTCATTGGACGCAAATGGCCATCGTAAGCGAGAGTGTATCGTAATAAACTGGGAAATTTGGTAAAGAATACGCTATGAAACAGACACCAGTTGTCTTATGAGGGATATAAGCTATTTCCTTTCTCAAATAATGCGGCCAAGTACTGTGCTGGGAAAATAACTTCTTTTAATTTAACCATTTTCCTGCTGATGCACCATTTGTTCAATTTTCACATCAGGCAACATAATGATAAACGTAGCCCCTTGGTCGAGTTGACTCTCCGCCTTGATAAAACCATTGTGCCGGTCGACTATTTTTTTGCAAATGGATAATCCAATGCCAGTGCCCTCGTATTCCGAATAGGTATGTAACCGTGTAAAAGCACTAAAAATAGCATTCGCATATTCCATCTTAAAGCCGATACCATTATCTTTTACCAGAATCTGGTGATAATCCGTTTGTGGTTTCTTATTCGATAGCTCTACAAGCTGATCTGCTTTAAGAAGTTTTCCGTGGATGTTTACTTCAGTTTTTGTCCCGGCTTTGCCGAATTTCATGGCATTATTGACGAGGTTCTGAAATAACTGTCTCATCTGAACAGGTTCGCCCCAAATTTTAGGCAATTGGCCTACCGATACCAACGCTTGTTTCCCTTCAATTTCTTCGTTCATGTCCGATAGTACTTGGCCAACAAGTAGATTCAAATCAATCAGTTGAAAGCTACCGGCGTCATGGTCGTTACGGGAAAATTGCAGAATGCCACGAATCAATTCGCGCATGCGGCTGGCTGAGTAAATTATTTTCTCCAGCCGGAAGTCAGTGTCCGAGTCAATCTGACCGTACAGCTTCTGTTTGATCATATCGCTATACAAAATAATTTTCCGGAGCGGTTCCTGCAAATCATGGCTGGCCACGTAGGCAAACCGGGCTAGGTCTTCATTACTGGTATTGAGTTCCTGATTACGTTGGACCAGCTGCGCATTGAGTGCCTGAACTTCGCGCTCGGATAGTCTGCGTTCGTGCACTTCCCGCTCCAAACTGGCATTGATGGCACGTAGTTGCTCCTGTTGATCAATCAGTTGATTTCGCTGGCGGAAAAGCTCAATGAACACGCCTACTTTATACCGCAGTAATTGCGGGTTGATCGGTTTGTAAATAAAATCAACGGCCCCCATTCGGTATCCTTCAAACATCCCTTCTTCATCTTTATCAAAGGCGGTAATGAAGATAATCGGAATGTGCTTTAATTTTTCCCGCTGATAGATTAACTCAGCCGCTTCAATACCACTCATACCGGGCATTTTCACATCCATCAGAATTAGGGCAAAATCATTCTGATTCAGCAGAATTTTCAACGCTGCAAGGCCGGAATTAGCATTTACTATACGGTATTTTTCAGCCTCCAGAATCGTTTCAATCGAGAGGAGGTTATCCGCCCGATCGTCGACCGCCAGTATTTTTATTTCATTGGGCATTTTCATCGATTAGTCTATTTATACAACCAGATTCGCATCATAGACATCAACTGGTCAATTTTTACGGGCTTGGTAATATAATCTGATGCGCCAGCATCGATGCACTTTTCCCGGTCACCCTTCATGGCTTTGGCCGTAACGGCGATAATAGGTAGATTGGTTTTTTTATGCTCTCGCCGGATCTTCTGCGTGGTCTCATAGCCATCCATTTCGGGCATCATAATATCCATCAGCACAATGTCGACGTTGTTGTTTTCCGTCAGAATGGTAATGGCTTCCCGGCCACTTTCCGCCGTAATAACATTCAAGTCAAAGCGTTCGAATGCGGTCGTGAGCGCAAATAGATTTCGAACATCATCATCGACAATCAGGATAGTTTTGCCGACGAGCACATCTTCCTTTAGCCGTAGATTTTCAATTACTTTTTGCTGTTCGGGCAATAGGTCCTTGTAATTGATGTGATTGTGCAGCACGGTGTTTTCCAACAGGTGGTCTAGAAAGTTTGGCTCTTCTTTCGTGATAACCCGGTGCGCGAATTGCCGAAGGGCCGTACGATCTTTAGTCGTATAGGCTGATTCGGAATAAACGAACACAGGTGCCATTGCCGTCTTTAGCCGATCTATATCCGCCATAAATTTCAGGCCGTCGATGTCCGGCAGGGCATAGTTCGTAATTACACAATCATATGCCGTACTCCTTAGTAAACGCACCGCTTCCTGGCCAGAACCTGCCATCTCGACATTGATTAGGTGCCCGTTCCGGAGCCGATCCGCAATCCGCGTCGCCTGCTGCTGATCGTTATCAACTAGTAGAATTCGTTTGTCGGTTCGGTCGTGGAAATCAATAATTTCTCTGAACAGTACATCGAGCGCTTCGTTTTTCAACGGCTTCTGCAGAAAACTACGGGCTCCGCGCTGTACGGCTAATAACCGGTTTTCTTCCCCGGAAATTAAGTGAACTGGGATGTGTCGGAAGTTAAGGTCGTTCTTGAACATGTCCAGAATGCGCCAGCCACTCGCGTCGGGTAGACGAACATCGAGCGTCACAGCAATAGGGCTGAACTTACTGGCCAAGGTCAATACCTCGCCAAATGATGTCGCTACGACGATCTTTAATCCCTTTTCGTGTGCTTTTTCAATCATGATCCGGGCAAAGCGCATGTCATCTTCCACTACCAGCACAATCTTATCGTTCAGACCTATGCTGTTGCGGTCATCCCCGTTTTCGTTAATGATCTCACTGATGTTTTCCAGGTCCCGCTCGGGCAATTTAATCGTCGGCACCGACTGGATAGGCGCGTCTTTGTCGTCCTGTTCGAGGTGATATTCACTGAACGTAAGGCTTTTGGCGATGCTGCTTGGCTTTTCAACGGGGGCGTAGTCCAAGGGTAAATACAGGGTAAAAACGCTGCCTGAACCCGGATCGCTGACCAGTTCAATGGAGCCGCCCAATAACTCGGCCAACCCCCGACTGATGGACAGCCCCAAACCCGTACCACCGTATTTGCGACTGGTTGAGCCTTCGGCCTGCTGGAATGCCTCGAAGATGATGTTCTGTTTATCTTTCGAGATCCCGATCCCGGTATCGCGGATCTCGAAGGCCACAATTCGGGACGCGTTAACCAGGTTATGATTGCTGCGTTTCCAGGTCCGATTGGTTTCGTAGATTCGAAGCCTTACCTCGCCCTTCTCAGTAAACTTAAAGGCGTTGGAGAGCAAGTTCTTCAGAATCTGGTTTAATCGCTGCACGTCAGTTTCGAGGCTCTCCGGCATACGTTCGTCAACGTCGATGGTAAACTTCAGGTTTTTACTGTCGGAGATGTGCTTGAAGGTTGTCTCCACAAAAGCCGAGATTTCCATGAAACGCACTTTGCCAAAATCGGTGGAGATGTAGCCAGACTCGATCTTCGACAGGTCAAGAATGTCGTTGATCAACTGAATCAGGTCGTCTCCGCAACTGTGAATCGTTTTGGCGTAGCGAATTTGTTTCTCGCTTAGGTTGCCATCACGGTTTTCGTACAGTTGCTGGGCTAGAATCAAAAGCGAGTTCAGCGGCGTGCGCAACTCGTGCGACATGTTAGCTAAGAATTCGGACTTGTACTTCGACGTAAGCTGTAACTGTTTGGCTTTTTCTTCCAGCGAACTGCGGGCTTCCTCCACCTCATTATTTTTGGCTTCTACCTCGTCTTTCTGCTTGACGAGCAACAACGCCTTATCCTGCAGTTCTTCATTGGTTAATCGTAACTCGTCCGTTAGTGATTGCGACTGCGCCAGTAGTTCCTCCGTCCGGGAGTTGGTCTCGATGGTGTTCAGTACGATACCAATACTTTCGGTTAACTGCTCCAAAAAGTCCAGGTGAATTTCGCTAAACGGCTCAAACGAAGCCAGCTCAATAACTGCCTTAATCTGGGTTTCGAACAGCACCGGCAGTACGATGACGTTCTTAGGTTTGGCCTCGCCCAGACCCGACTTGATGCGGGTGTAGTTCTTTGGCACGTTGGTGAGCAGCACCGGCTCTTTTTCGAGAGCAACCTGCCCCACCAGCCCTTCGCCTAGCGCCAGTTCGTGCGTGAGCGCCACCTTATCATTGTAGGCGTAGGCGGAGAATAGCCGTAGCTTTTGATTCTGAAAATTTTCATCCTGCTCCAGGATGTAGAACATCCCCTGTTGGGCATTCACCACCTGAGCCAGCTCCGACAGGATTCGGCGCGTTACCGTTGTCAAATCCTTCTGACCCTGCAGCATCTGGGTTAGTTTGGCTAAGTTCGACTTCAGCCAGTCCTGCTCCTGGTTGCGCAGGGTGGTCTGGCGGAGGTTGGCAATCATTTGATTGATAGTGTCCTTCAACTCCTCCACCTCGCCCTTGGCCTCCACGCGGATGGTTCGCGTCAGGTCACCTTTCGTTACAGCCGAGGCCACTTCTGAAATGGCCCGCACTTGCGTAGTCAGGTTTTCGGCGAGCTGGTTTACGTTCTCCGTCAGCCCTTTCCACGTTCCAGATGCCCCAGGAACGCTGGCTTGGCCACCCAACCGTCCGTTTACGCCTACTTCGCGGGCCACGGTGGTTACCTGATCGGCAAAGACGGCCAGGGTATCGATCATTTCGTTGATGGTATCAGTCAGTTGTGCTACCTCCCCGCGCGACACGATGGAGAGCTTTTGCTTCAAGTTACCCGTTGCCACAGCCGTAACTACCTTGGCAATTCCCCGCACCTGATTGGTCAGGTTGGAGGCCATCATATTCACAGAGTCGGTGAGGTCTTTCCAGGTGCCCGCCACGCCCTGTACCTCGGCCTGTCCACCGAGTTTACCTTCCGTACCTACCTCCCGCGCCACCCGCGTTACCTCGTAGGCAAACGAGTTAAGCTGGTCCACCATCGTGTTGATGGTGTTTTTGAGGTCAAGAATTTCCCCTTTCACGTCGATGGTCACCTTCTTCGACAGGTCACCGGAAGCCACGGCTTTCGTCACCTCGGCAATGTTCCGTACCTGAAGCGTCAGGTTACCCGTCATCTGGTTTACCGAGTCGGTCAAGTCTTTCCACGTGCCCGCTACACCCGGCACGAACGCCTGACCGCCGAGTTTGCCATCCGTACCTACCTCGCGCGCCACCCGCGTTACCTCCGAGGCAAAGGCCCGCAACTGATCCACCATCGTGTTGAGGGTTTCTTTCAATTGCAGGATTTCCCCCCGGACGTCAACGGTGATCTTGCGTGACATGTCGCCGTTGGCCACGGCAATAGCCACGTCGGCGATGTTGCGCACCTGCGCGGTGAGGTTACCGGCCATCTGGTTCACCGAGTCGGTCAAGTCCTTCCACGTGCCGGCCACGCCCGGCACGTTGGCTTGCCCACCGAGTTTACCTTCCGTACCCACCTCGCGCGCCACCCGCGTTACCTCCGAGGCAAAGGCCCGCAACTGCTCCACCATCGTGTTGATGGTGTTTTTCAATTCCAGAATCTCACCCTGTACGTCAACCTCAATCTTGCGGGAGAGGTCACCATTGGCCACGGCGGTGGTCACCTCGGCAATGTTCCGTACCTGCCCCGTCAGGTTGGAGGCCATCTTGTTTACTGAGTCGGTCAGGTCTTTCCAAAGTCCTTCCACGCCCTGTACCTCGGCCTGTCCACCGAGTTTACCCTCCGTACCCACCTCCCGCGCTACCCGAAACACCTCGGAACCAAACGAATTAAGCTGGTCCACCATCGTGTTGATGGTGTTTTTCAACTCCAGGATTTCCCCTTTTACGTCAACCGTAATTTTACGGGAGAGGTCACCCTTGGCTACAGCGGTGGTTACCTCGGCGATGTTGCGAACTTGCCCCGTCAGGTTGGAGGCCATCTGGTTTACTGAGTCGGTGAGGTCCTTCCACGTACCGCCTACACCCTGCACTTTAGCCTGCCCCCCTAGTTTACCTTCCGACCCCACTTCCAGGGCCACCCGCG
>JAQBNX010000042.1 GCA_028288385.1 Spirosoma sp. | reverse complement strand
TGTCATGTGGAGACAAACCTGATTTTCTTATTATAGCAATCTCGTCTAAAGACAATTGCGCTGAAGACTTTAACAACCTAGCCTGTTCAGACCATGAACATGGGTCTAACAAGACAATTTTGTACATTTCATTATTTTCTTTTTCGGATGTTACCATCATAAAAAGGTATCTTGATAAGCATTTAAGACTTTTCCTTCCCCTTCACCTCAGCGAGCATCTTTCTGGCCTCTAGGAGCGTCCGTAGTGGGTCGTTCGAGGGTTGTGTCACCTGTTTGTGTTTCGCCGCTATCAGGGTAGCTAGGACCAGAATCTCAGGTCTGGTAGTCGTAGCTTGTGTCGGGTTAGACTGCGGGGAATCTTGTGATGAGGTATCGGCTGACATGACGTATAAGGGTTTGGGTGTCCTCAAAGATAGGTAATCGGTATAAACAAAAAACCCGTCTGATTAGACGGGCTGAATCTTGCGCTACTTCTTCAATCATAGGTTGTTGCGAGGCATAAACGGCGCGTCGAACGATTCGTTACTTTCCTTCTGACCCATCACTGATTTTTGAATCTGCTTTATCATCGGCTTATTTAAACGTCCGTCCACGTAGCCGAGGGGGACAAAGAAACTAGCCTCCTTCGTCTCTGGATTGTAAACTCCCTGCCCCGATTTAGTGGAATTGTCAAAAATTCCCGTTGCGTCGGTGCGGCTGGTGAAGGGTAACCGGTTTGGATTATATAACCCTGCCTGTGCCGCTGCATCGGGTGTTGAGAATTTTGCGGTTATTCTGGCAAAGCCTCTTACTCCATTAGGGTTGAGCGTTCCATCTGGCCGGACATCAGACGTCGAGTAATAAAGCGTTGGAGAGACCCCAACAACTTCAAAATCTGCTCCTGCCAATGAAAAGGCGTTTACACCATTGGCTTCTGTAAACCCTTCTCTAATATTCCCCCTACCGTATCCGTTCTTGGTGCGAGATAATCCCAACTGCCTGGATAACACCTCGTCTGCACCGCCAAACAACGTTACTCCGGCCAACGACTTTAGTTTGCCTACATCAATGCCCGATGGTAGTTTATGGTTATTCGCCGGGTCGTGTTTTAGAGGAACCTTTTCGGATGGGTGTGACAAAAGATCATAGTCAAATGGCAATCCATTGGCCCCCGTATCGTTCAACTCCTGCCGTTTCTTAGCATTACTCAGTTGCAATCCTTCCTTTTGGAGTCCGAAGAGTTGGCGCTGCATGGCCTGATCCTGAATAGCCATATTCAACCTCACTTGCTCACGCTGCTGGCCTTGACCTTTCCAGGCAAACTCCTGTTGGTCTTGCTCGAACTTGACAGCCTCGGAAAGAGGGGATTGGCGATAGAACGTAGGCACGTTGGCATGTTGACGATAGTATTTCGATTTCCCAACTTCCTCGCCATATAGATTTATAAGGTGAGCCAACTTCTCTTGCTCTGAAACGGCTACTCGCTCCCAAGGCATACGGCCAGGTGGCGGGGTAGCCCTCAGTTCTTTTAAATCATCGGTTAGTGCATAACTACCTTTTAGATTAAAACCGTCTGTTTTGCCACTCAAGAAGTCCTGTAGCTGCTGTTCACCTGTAACATATCCGTTCGGTGAGACCTCGCACACTAATAATTCACCGCGTTTTCTGGATTCATCGGCCTGAATCACAGCCTGTCGGTTCTGAGTAGCCCTCTGATAAAACGGGGCCTGTTGCAGCCGCGCAGTGGCTCCCGCCAAAAAAGCCTGTCCCTCTACCGCTTGCCACCGTCTTATGTCCCCGCCGTAGTTATCGCGTAACCGCTCGAACACCTGCTTCTCCTCCTTCTTCACATGGGCCGCTAAATTCTGTAGGTCTTTACCAAAGAACGGCAATGCTCGTTCGGCGGCAAGCTGCTGTTCCAATTGGGCGGCTGCGGCTTGTTCTTCGGCTACCTCCTGCTGCTTTTGGGAAGTGAGGATATTTTGTAGCTGTACCGCTTCCTGCCTTTGGGCCGAACGTTGTGCCCATGAGTCAGTGGGTTTGGCTATAGCCGCCAATAGGCCGCTTCCATTGAGTGCGGGTGTCATAGTGTGAAACCGGAGTTTGGATTGATGGATGATAGATTATTGGCCTTGGCAAACTGCACCATACGTTGCAATAACAGAGCCTGACCGTCGGGTGTTCTTGAGTCGAAAGCGAGTGAAGACAGAGCTTCGACCGGCACGCACCACCAAGATATTGTCTCGTCCCACTGATGGTTTGCGAGAAGCAAGGTTTCTACATCCTCGTCGGTCCAAATGGGTTTAGCGTTAAGTTCGTTTAAAGTGTGGCTATTGAGGAAGGCGAGGTACTGCAAATCCGAGGTAGTTGGGTTGGTCAAGTCCATTTAGTTTGCTTGGTTTAGATACTCGTTGATAGATTGAAGGTGAATTGTCGGCGTGGTATTTAGCGGTTCACAATCCAACAATGCCGGGTAGCCATCCGGCTCGTTTAATACCCGTCCCGTATCAGGGCAGCGGTGGGGTGTCAGAAAGTCGGCGAGGTCGTAGCCCGCATCGCGTTCTAAAACAGTAGCCCTTCCCTCTGCCTCAAGTATTCCCGATACACTGACCCAGCACCCAATCCGCTGTAATTCATCGGCTTTCTTATTCCACTTATCAAATCCTTTGAGATCGGGGAACAGCGTGAGGTCTCGACCTGCCAATACACGGCATTTAGCCGCCGTGAGGTTATCCAGTCCGCCACAGGCCAGCCAGATAAAGCTTGGCATAAAGGCTGTAGCGATGATGGCCGTTTTCTCTGATTCTACGATGGCAATGGTTTTGCTGGTGGGCTGCTGGGTTATCTGGTGCAGACCGAATAAACATTGCTCGTAGTGGAAATCCTTTAGCGAGAGTATTTCATGTACCCAATATGGCCTGCCCTGTCCTATGCTCTTTTCTTTCAAGCGTCTGCCCGTTGCCGGACTATATGCCATGACTTTGCCAGCCCGAACCTGTCCCTGTTCGTCAATCTGCCAGAACACTACGGAGCGGCCCCATTCAGGGGATACGCCCCATTGCCACCCCGAACCCACCTGAAACAGATCGAGCAGTTCGTTAGCTACTGGGTTTCCAAACAACCTACCCAGGTAGATGGCAAAGTCGTTGCGTTCGTAATGGTTAAGTGTGCTATCTACCAGTGCCCGCTCATGGTAGCTAATAGGGGCAGGAGGGGCAGAAACCAGAGCGGGGCGTGAACGTCGCGGAGTATAGTGCTTGCCCCTCCCTTTCGTGTCTCCTATGTAGCGAATCGTTAGTTCCCTTAAGGCGGTATGCCAGTCTAAGCTATTGGCCTCTTTGTAGGCCGTTATTGGATACCAGCGTTTGCCTTCCTTATGGTCATAGATATAGGGCTTGCCGCGTCCATCGTCAAGATAATAACATTCAGAGGTTCGCCCGCTTTGATCGAACAGACGAACGGGCTGTCCTTTGCGCGTCAGGGTTTCACCGGTCAGGTCTTCGAGGATAGCCGTGCCGTAGTCGGTTTCGAGTTGGTCAGATAGATGGCTCATAAAAAATAGTTTTTATTTAGCCCTACACCATCTACATCATCTACACCTTTTGGGAATTTTAAGGCTGAATAGTGTAGAGAGTGTAGACAGTGTAGAGGAAAACAAAAAAGTATTTAATTGGAATCGTCTCGCCCACTCAAAGCCGCATAGATGACATTCCCCGTACTTCGGCGGGTGATGGTGTACCCTAAGTGCCTTCGTAGGCGTGAAGAAAAGTTTTGCAGACTCAGTGACCGGTTGCCATTATCAACACAGAAGAACCGATACTTGGCGTAAAATTCTTTTAGATAAAGGTATGTATTAGGGGAGGGTACATACCCGTTTTCATCCAGAAAAAGAGCAACCGTATCCGACTCCTTTCGATATTGCTCAATCGCATCCCGTACCGACGGGCTATTGGTAAATTCTCTGTTTTCAAGCAGTCGATTCAGGCCGGTAAGTACCCAGTTAAATACGCCTGCCAGTTCGTCCCGAATGATGTTGTGCGCCAGGTCCGGGTTTCGCTCAGTTTCGGGAATCGTCACCTCGAATGGAACAATTAATAGTCGCCGGAAAAAAGCCTCTGTATGTTCCACCTCGCGGGGCAGTTCGTTGGCATTAAATGCCATTTTTGCATAGTTGCGAATCATAAACGGGTTTTTGTAAGGCAGGCGGGCCTGCATAGGTTCAACACTGGCAAGCTGTTTAAAGAGGTCACTATCCAGCCCTGCGTTCAGTTCAGAACCATAGTTTAAAAGCTTGCCTGATAACACGGCCCGGTTATATTCGTGTTTAAAGTGGGACAGTCCGAACGTGAGTACATTTTCTGGTCCCAGTAGTGCGGTAGATACCTCATAAAATACACTCTTTCCGTTGGCACCTGCGCCGTAGAGGACAAGGCATTTTTCCAGTTTTGGCTCCCGGAGAAACACATACCCTAAAAACTCCGAGAGTATATCCTGCAATTCCTTTTCGGGTAACACCCGATCAAGGTAGGCCATAAAGTGGGGGCATTTTGCGGAAGGGTCGTAACCAAAGGGCAGTTGGTAGCGCAGAAAATCCGATGGGTGAAATTCACGTAGACGCCCTCCGCCTTGTCCTACCTCAAATGTTCCGTTTGACAGATTGATAAGCACCTGACCCTGATCTTCGTCGGTGAGCGGCAGGAAAGAAGAGGAAAGTAGTTGTTTGTGTAACTTATCCTTGAACTCGTAGTACTGCGTATCGGCCCCACGAACACCCATTTTTTCACCTGCCAATGCCAAAAAGTGCTTAACCACGTCATCCTCGATAGCCTGCCAGAATTGACCATTGTACAGATAAACGAAGCCTTCCCGTAAAGCAATAGCCCAGTTGTTGCGCTCCGCCAGTTTACGCACTTCATTGGCTACCACGACCATTATGTCCGATTGCTTTAATTTCGCGTTAGGATCGGTCATACTTAACGCCTCCTGAAAGTTTACCGGTTGCACAGCGGCCAGCATTGCGCTCAGTATACGTGAAGTACTGCTTGTGAACGGTTGGTTGGTCTGCTGCTTTGCGGCTGTTTCTGCCCGTTCCTGATCTCGCTGCTGGGCTTTCTTATGCTCGGCTCGTAGGTCGTTCAACAAACTAGCCTGACTGGTTAGGATGGGCTTGTTAACGGGTCGAGTGCTCTCTAATTCTGGTAGCTGGGCTTGGGCTATTTCCCAGTCAACGGTTTCGCGCTGAATCCCTTCGGGCAGTGAATGAAAAATATTCGGGTCGTCTCGGCTGGCATCCTGTTCGGTAGGATAGCGTTGAAACTTTTGTGCTTTTGGGTATTTATCAACCTTTCGGTAGACGTACCCATCAATTCCTTTAAATTGAGCCGGTGAATCATCCCAACTTATTTGTTCGATTGGCAGAGTATCACTAAATTGTAGCATAGAATTAGATTTTTAGGGTAGTTGGCCGTGCTGGGCTGCTACCCTTTTTTTGTGATGAGGTTAGATTGATTTCGCGGGGCCGAACGGAATACACTCGGCATCAGACGGAAGCGTTTGGAGAGCCGTAAACCACTGTAGGAAGCCTTCAAAATCTCTCGCTATGTAGGTGCAAGCCCCTGCCTTTATAAGGCCGGAAATCGTCTGTTTCTGCGCCTCAGAGAGTTGGTCACGAGCCACTTTAATTTCGACCCACAGGCTACGGCCATTGAGAACACCGGTTACGTCGGGCAAGCCTGAAACCTGCTGAGAGGGGACAAACTTTTTGAGGTCAGCACGGTAGGTTCCGGTAGAGGATATACGTGATGCGAAGCCGCCGTTTTTTCTTATGTGGCTGACAATCCTTCTGGTCAGTTGGTTGGCGGACTCTGGCTTGGGTTCTCCCTTCTTCCGTGCTGTGCGGGGCTTGCGGGCAGTATTCTCGGCAATAAATGCCTGGAGTTCTTGGAAGGATTGGCTCATGCGACTTTTCGTCCTCCCCTACGATATTGTTTTAACGGTGGGTGCTGTTCAGCTACGGTCTTCAGTTCAGAAGCCGTCTT
>JAQBNX010000014.1 GCA_028288385.1 Spirosoma sp. | reverse complement strand
CGAACCCTGCAACGAATCGAAGCCGGAGATACCGAACCGCGTGGCAATACACTTCGCTTGATCGCCCAAGCTTTAGATACACCCATTGAAGAATTGCTGGATTTTACCAAAGCAGCAGACCCTGGTTTTTTGCAGTTGATGAATTTAGCGACGCTTTCTTTCTGGGTGATTCCACTCGGCAACCTGTTTGTTCCGCTGATTCTCTGGGTCATGAAGCGGGATAAAGTGAAAGGCGTCTATGAACTCGGAAGACGGATTATTAACTTCCAGATTACCTGGTGTTTTATTACCTACGGCTTTGTCTTTAGTTGGATTGTCAGCCTCTTCGGTCGGTCGCCGTTTATCATGTCGCCGTTTCTATTTCTTCCGATTATTCTCTCACTCTACCTGGCTAATTCGCTGATTATTTTGATGGCGAGTTGGCAAATCAGGCGAAGTCGTGAAACGGTGTATTCGATCAGTTTTCCCATTTTACCTTAACTCGATAGGGGCCGATCCATCATCACCTGGGCATCGTGGTATGGCTGGGTATGCGGGTCGCAGTACGGGGTCCGTCTGTAACTGAGTACTGTGCCAGCGGTCCAACCTAGTTTAGATGAGTTGAACATAGCCACAAAACGCCCGCTTTTTGTCGTAAATGCCCTGTATGTACTGACCTGGTCCGGGGTAACTTTGTGCTAACAGCGAACCAAGCGCAAACCAAATTAGAACGATCCTATCACCGATTAATAACCATCAATCGACATGAGAACGGATAAACCGAACACCATTGACGAGTACATCGCCCGCTTTCCGAAGGACATTCAGGAGACGTTGCAACAGATCCGCTAAACCATAAAACACGCAGCGCCCAACGCCCAGGAAACCATCAAGTACGCTATGCCAACGTTCACCCTCAACGGTAACCTGGTTTACTTCGCTGGATTCAAAAATCACGTCGGTTTTTACGCCACACCGAAAGGCAATGCCGCTTTTGAGCAAGAACTTTCGGCTTACAAACAAGGAAAAGGATCGATTCAATTTCCACTCACCCAGCCCATGCCCTTGGATTTAATTGCCAGAATGGTGAAGTTTCGTGCGGAGGAAAACGGGGCGAAAGTGGCAAAAACAAATAAGCCGTAACAGTTTTTCTCATTCTCCTCAATCGCTCCAATAAGTGAACCTCTCTTCAAACGAACCAGCCAGCCCGGTCAACCGCTTATAATCCTAAAAGCGTTCGGGTAATTCTTCAATTGATTCCCTAAGTAGGCGGCACCTTAGCGACGCTTGTTACGATTTTTGGTGAGTAAGAACGGTCCGCGAGTCGATATACCGGTTCCCTAACCGTTTCGTATCCGTTACAAAAACAGTTTAGAAACGGATAAAACGGTTTCTAAACGGTAACTGAACCGTTACGGTAACGAATACGAAACGGTTAGCTGCGTGGTATCGAGACTAGTTTTGCGCTCATTTAAACACAATAGCGCCCATCTTGACCCTGAGGAAGGCCGATAACTTTCTCTCTAATTACTCAATATAGCGTCGATTGACCGCCATAACGGGTAATGCAGCCGCATCCCGATCGCAATAGCCGATAGTGCATCGCTGGTACTGGCATGAAATAAAAATAGCTCGAAACCTAGCGTGGACCGCTTCTAAACCGGCTTGGAGCGTGTGTGGACCGGCATGGACCATACGCGGCCCAAGCCAGCTGGTAGCAAATTGGTAACGGGCCGGTAGCAGACAGGTTTCACGGATTTTAATTGGTCTGATTATAACGAGCCACTTGCTGGTGATATCGAGGTGATAACAGTGTTATAACTCGTTATAACCAATTGCCAATCCGTTATAGTGCGGTTATGACCGTGTTATATCCAGGAAAGACCAGCGGCTGGACTGCTTACACGGGTCAACAGTGCACGATAGTGGTACCCACCGCTAAGCGCAGTTCTCCGTTCCGCCCGGTGCGATATGGTGCAGTGGTTTGTCTACTTTTTTCAATAGCATCCCAACCCGGTGATAGGGGTGTATTCACCGGTGATTTACGGGCGGCAAGGAATAGATTGGGGCCAAAAGGGCAATCGAAATGCCCTTTTGGATGGCTTCACGGTGCGTATCAGCCCGTAAGGGAGCGAAATAGAGGATGGCTCAGCGAATCGGGCCCTGTTAAATAGCCTTATCGCCAATCGGTTGCCTGTCATACACATGCAGACAACATGCAGACAGTTTGTAGACAGTTTGCAAACAGCTTGTCTGCAAGCCCCAAATCAGGGGCACAAATGACCACCCATCTTGACGTCCAGAAACACCGCGTTTGGGGCCGTATGGGAAACGTTTTCCAGGGTGATTTCGCTCAAATGGGTAGGCTGACATTCCGTTACGCCCGTTTGCCTATAGCAAGCCTATACGACCGGCTAGAGGCAAACGGGCATAGCGCACTCTCTTCTATTTTCAGGCTGACCAGCGAGTTCGAACGTGATCAGGCTGTTTTAGGGTCTAGCCTACCAAGCGCCAGCTGAAGGGGGTATAAGCGGTGAAGGGATGGCCATAGCCATCTGCTCTGCTACCGGCCCGCTATCCATCCCCTACTGGCCCAAACGAGTTGGAAACGGTTCCCAAACGACTTCAATACCTACCCCTAACAATCCGCCATAGACTACTTTCCGATTAAACATAGGACTCGATATCGCTGGATCATGTACCGGGTAGTGAACCCAATACCGCCCTTTAGCCCGAGCCGTGGGGCGGTAGGATTCAAGGTAATCAAGCCGTGTGTGCCTATTATCGAAGAGGAGAAGCGCCCTTATTTTACGTGGCTCTTCTGCCACTTCTTCACTTCCCGTTTGCTCATTTCCTGTTCAATAACCGATGTAGGATGGTCCGACAGGTAAGCCTTTCGGGGCGCTAACCGGCCGGTTTGCTGCTCCTCCTTGAGCCAGAACCGAATCGGCACATAGGCCCAATAATGCTTCTCATCGGTGGGCTGACCGTTTTTAATGACAGGCGTTTCGTAATTATAATGCACGGCAAACCGCACATGCGGCCCATAATCGTAGTTTTCGCCCCCAACGATACCCAGTGGACTTCCCGCTTCGACAAACTGACCCGGCTTGACGAAAATACTATTCGACCGAAAAACGGTGTAGGTAGCAAAGCTACAGTCGGCATGATTGATCTCGACCAGGTTGTCGTCGCGGTTGAACCCCAGATGAGTCCCGATGGGCGTAGCATCACTGCGCACCGTGGTTACCATTCCCCGGCGGGCCGCAAACACGGTGTCTCCGCTATTCATTTTAATGGCCAGCGAATACCAGTCTTTAGGGTCTTCTTGGCCAGCATAGAGTTTACCAATATACGCTACTTCGGTGGCACTAACCCGTTTGCCTGGACTGGCAGGTAGCAGGTACACCACAGCCGTATCAATTTTTGGTCGTTGACAGCCTTTGATAGCGCTGACTTTATACTGAAACGAGGTAGCTTGATTGGGTTGAGGCTGTAGCTTGAAAAGCGACTGCTGCCCCGGCCGGACATCGGCCTGAAAGGGTAGCGTTGCCGAGGTCCGCAGCCCGATCAATTGGGTGAAGGTAATGGTAATGGTGTAGGGGCAGAAGCCCGTATTACGACACGAAAAGGCCAGCGCCCCCGTGTTGTCTCTTTCATAAAATACCTCAATGGGTGATTGGGCGTTGGCCTTGATGAAAAGCAACAGGGTTAAGCCGGTGAGGGTGAGCAGATGATTCATGACAAATGGAGAATAAGGAGCTTTAGTAGACAAGGGGCCATCCAGCCTCCGTTATAAAAGTTGCTTTACCTAGGCTAGAAGGGCCGAGGGATCACGATCCGTTTAGCCCGTTTAGCGAGGGATAACGACCCGCTTTTGAGGCTTCAAACAGGAAGAGCCCGGTTTTGAACTGGGCCTTTTTCCTACGGCTGTTGCTTTCCCTGTTTGAGTTGGTTCTGCAGGCTATCGATTTGCTGTTGGGTGTTCTTACTGATGGCTTGGAGCTGAGCCAGCTGAAAGCGGAGTGAGGCTTCATCTTTCAGTTGGTTCAATCGCCGTCAACTGCCGCGCCAGCGTAGTTACCTTATCATCGGGGGTAAACTGGGTAAACTGACCATCCACGAGCAGCAGACAGCCCTGGTAGCGGTACAATTCCTCGAGAAACCGGATGTGGAGGGGGAAGTAGGGCGGACTGTGCGCTATCCGCACACACGCCCGGTGGTGATCGGGCTCATAGCGCAGCATCCGGATTCGCGTGTGTCCAATCAAGAGGGAGTCAAGGTCGGGATAGGCCGAATTGCCCGACCCGCGGCTGTCCCATTCCTGGTCTAGGGCCCACTCATGGAGGATGCTGCGTTGGTCACCCCCGAAGCCGCTACCGGGCGATGACTTCATGAGAATAGGTTGGTAGATCAACGCACCGGCTGGATCCTGGCTACGAAGCATCTGGTGAATCAGGATTGTCTGGGCAGTGGACATGCCCGCATCCCAGCCTTCGCGGGTGCGGAATTCAATCGCGAATTGATCGCCGATGTTGACCATCAGCACCGGAACAGGGGTAGCGGGCGACTGAAGGCGGCCTGTGGTCTCATACCAGCTCAGGGAGGTCAAGCAGATGTCGGTCGTGAAGGATGCTCCCCCCGAAAAACGGCGAACCGATTCAGGGGGAAGCCAGTGCTTATTTTGGCGCTGGATGGCGCAAAGCCCCGGGCCGGACCGGCCATAACGGGGGCTATTGTACTGGAAGGTGACTAAATCGCTACTCATCATGTCATAAAAGTCGTTGAAGGCACCATGGGAGGAGGGAGCAGCCGGGTGTTCGTGTTCGGAGTTATCGCGGCTGAGGGGAAGGTTGAGGTAATGACCAATTTGGCGGGCCAGATAAGTCAGACCCGTCGAATCGGGAATGCCTGCGGCATCGAGAGGCAACAGGTAAGGATGGCGGGGTTCGATAGAGGGGGTACCTGGAGTAGGAGGCCAGGGCAGTAACAGCTTCACGTAATCGCTATACACGGCGGTTAATACATCAAACGGGCCAGCGCCGTGAATAACCAGAAAGACCAGATCAAAGGGGAAATGATGAAATGGCGCGTTCTGGGTAAAAGCCTGAAAGTCCCGGTGCTGAAGGGCGATGTTCTGCCAATAGATCGACTTATCGGTTGAAGCCCTAAACTCCCGCTGGAAGGTTAGGGAATCCTGCCACAGCGGTTGCCAGTCGAACACGCGGGAGCCAGTTGAGGGCTCGCCAGTCAGGTCCAGGGCTCCCAGCGAATTGTCGAGCCAGTATTGACGCAGGCTTTGGGAGTCACCCAGTAGCAGGTCGTCAAAAAAAGCGCGGGGTTGGGTGGGTGTGGCGTCATTCAGGTGAACCAATACGATGGCGCATTGAAGGGTTAACATAGGGTTTGGCATGGGTGGATAAGTAGATAAACAGGCTACCCGAGTGAACACAACGGCTGTTCAACATCGGCTTTACGCCCGCTGTCTTACAGTTGTGGCACCCACAATTAGTGTTGTCAAAAGGTATGGCTATACAACCATCGATGGGTAATCTTTTGAGTGAATGGTCATCTCGTTGAACAGCAGTTAACGACCCTTATCTCACCGCATCTATAACCTTGACTGTATCTATTCGATGAATACATCCTCAGAACGAGAAACCAGCTTTTGATAAGGATTAGCCAGAAACAACTCCAGAA
>JAQBNX010000677.1 GCA_028288385.1 Spirosoma sp. | reverse complement strand
CTCATTATGATTAGTCAATTTATCAGCGCCTACTGGAAGAGGTAAGGTTTCCGTCCGGCTAGCGGCCATCTGGTTTAGCGCGTGCAACGGTTAATAGGAAGCAAATGGGCAAATTGCTTCCTTCAGGGGGCATTACATTAAATGAAAATAAAGTCTTGTTCAACAGGAGGCAGTACGTACAATCTTAGTAATGTCTAATTTTAGTAGTAAAATTTTTAGACAACCAACTCAAGTCTCTTTATTGCTTTAGTGCAAATACCGTTTCAACCTTTTACGTTTTGTAAACCCCTACAATAACTGGACGTCGGTTTTAAGTAATAAACTTATACAACCCATTCCAAATTAGTTTAAAAACGTTTACGAAAGGCTACCTTTTCTAAACGGTCACTTTGAAATGTACAAAATAATGAAAGGGTAGGTGAACGTATATCCAGTAGACCATATAAAGGAAAAATGATATTTTATAAAAATCTATTAAATTATTGCCTGCTTATAGAGTTGTTATTCTGTTCACCAGCAAACGGACATAACCTAGTGTATAGTGATACTCTTTATCCAGGCATCGAGGATAAAAAGACAAAGCTCCATGTTTACTAGCCATGGCTTGACGTCCTCCGGACAGGGGAGTTTCGCGCTTTCATCAAAACACAGTAGCTTTATTCTAAAAGAGAATGTTACATTACCCGCCGTTTGTCGTTTAGTGGAATCTTCTGGTTATCAGAGCAAAACAGCATGGCATCAACCCACTCCATACGCTATTACTGGCCACAACCGGCCCTGCAAGCCTTTGTCAGCCAGTATATGATTGCTCACCTCCAGTTGGCCTCTACGGATCCCTTCCTTACCCGACTCTTACCGGCCTTTCCCCGTCAATACTTGTTTTTTCAACCCCATGCCTCCTTTCGCTTTTCTGCTCCCGGAGAAGCCTTACAAGGCGGACCCAAAGAACTGGTTGTGGGACCCTTTACCCAACCCATGCTGTTGAGCGTCGCCCCACAGCAACTCACCATTCAGGTAAGTCTGCAACCGGGAGCCTTGTATCGGCTGATGAAATTTCCATTGCACGAGCTGCACAATGTACCCTTTGATGCCAGCAACGGATTTGGCCAGGAGATCAGCCAGGTTAATGAGCAATTAGCCCAGCAGACTGAACATCCTAAAATGCTGGCCATAATCGAAAACTTTCTACTCCGCAAAGCCAACCGAGCCAAAGATCCTCTGCCTATTGACCGGCTCTTTCATCAGGTCTTAACCACACCAGATCGGTACTCAGTTGACCAACTGGCGGACCTGTCCTGTTTAAGTATACGTCAGTTTGAGAGGCAGTTTTTATCCCGCCTGGGCGTACCACCAAAATTGTTCATTCGTCAGGCACGCTTCACGAAGGCTTATGGGCTTAAACGAGCTCATCCTCAGCTTAGCTGGGCTGCGGTTGCCAATGAGTGTGGCTATTTTGACCAGATGCACTTCATCCGGGACTTTAAAGCATTGACCGACAACTCACCGGGTACCTACTTTACCGATCTGACTACTCGTCTGAAGTACTTCATCTAGCTGCTGCTGAAGTTGTCGTTTTTGTACTATAAACCGGTGTTTTCACCCGCGAACTTTGAGCCAGTTAAACACTTAAAAACAGGTTCATACAATGAAAACGCTGGTATTATTTCTCTTCTGTGGGGCTTGGCTAACGCAGGCCTCCGCCCAATCCGCTGATGAATCAAGCATCAAGGCCCTGCTTGAAAAACAAACGAAAGCTGGTTTGACCCGGGACGCCGCCGGAATGATTCAAACTTGGGCCAACGTCCCCTATGCTTCACGGCTGGTGAGTTTACCCACGGGTAAAGTAGTCTTTTACACTAACGAAGACTTAACCCAGCCTCAGCAAATTAGTCAGATGGTAAGTCGTTCACCCGGTGAGGCTTCTGAGTTTACTCATACTGACTACCAGGTACGCATCAATGGTGCTTCCGCTTTTGTGACCTTTATCTCCACGGTAAGTAAAGCCGATGGCCAGAAGCAATACGCCCATGAAGTCCGCTATCTGGAAAAACTTCAGCAGGCGTGGAAGGTGGTTCATGCCAGTCAGGTATTTTACACGCCCGCTCCTGACCAGGCTCGCCGATAAAAAAGGTGTTCATACGAAGGAAGTCAACAGGGTCCACGAACGAGTATGGGCCCTGTTGATCGTGATTAGATAGATTCCCGGTGAGCTTGCCATTGTCTTCTGGCTATGCGCCCTGGTCAGATGGTTTGGTACAAACAGTGTCATTGTTGGAAATCGTTAATCAGCGCGTCAGTCCTTTATCCTGGGTAGAATACAAAAGCGTTGTCTGCACTAGACGCAGGCTCGTAAAATCCGGGTGAACTAGATTTAAGTGGCAATTGGCTTTATGGTACGTATTCTATTGGTAGAACTGCCCGATCCTGCGACTCCCATTTGGAGTATCCCTGACATGCCATTAAGGGCGCTACATGATGGAGCTTTCACCTGGTGAGGTGCATTTGCCGTTCCCAGTACCCGGGCTGCAATTCTATTGATTATCTCGCTTTGCTTTTGCCTGGTTATAGTCGATTAGGCTCTGGTGAAGCGTTTTGCCCTGGTTATAAATACCATCACAATATGCTTCGCAGGCCTTTGGATTACGATTGCCCGCACAGCCATTTCGGCATTCAATCAGGGAATTACCCGGTCGAATGTCATATAAATAATGATTGACAACGATTACCGTAGCGATCATCGCCAAAACAGATCCGAAAAAGAGGAGCGGAAATTTGTGGCTCAAGGGTTTTTTGTTTGCGGTGAAGGCATCGTTTTTACCTTGGTTAAGGGGTAAAACATATTTTATTCGGTCGTAGTCCCAGCCCAATAAATACACATTGGCCAGCACCATGAGCGTGGTGACCCGAGTGCCTTCAAATCGGACCGCATAAGCCAGGATGCAAATATTGAGGATGATGGGAAAATACATCAGTGCACCCAGCAGTGCGGTTCTGGGAATGAGTAACAAGAGGGCAATGACT
>JAQBNX010000676.1 GCA_028288385.1 Spirosoma sp. | reverse complement strand
CAAATTATTAATCGAAAATGGATGGAATAATCGTTAAAAATAAAACCTTCTGAAAAAATGCTTGGTACATTCAATTCTTTTTGTACTTTTGCACCCTGAAATGTCTGAAACGACCACTGGTTGACCAGCTTTCGGCGAACGGTTTCTACCTGTTCGGGCCATAAATTTGCGGGTGTGGCGAAATTGGTAGACGTGCCAGACTTAGGATCTGGTGCCGCAAGGCATGGGGGTTCGAGTCCCTCCGCCCGTACAATGTTTTAAGAGCGAATGAGTGAAAGAGCGAACGAATGGCAAGCCGCTTTTCGCTTTTCTACTCATTCGCTCTTTCACTTTTAATACATTACAAAAGTTGATATTACCCTGGACAAATCCAGCGACACCAACGCTTCGCTGAAAATTACGCTCACCCCCGCCGACTACAAACCCGAGGTCGACAAGAAACTCAAAGATTACGGTCGTAAGGTGCAGTTGAAAGGGTTTCGGCCGGGCCACGTACCGGCTTCTCTGGTCCAAAAAATGTATGGCAAAAGCATTATGGTCGATGAGATCAACTCGATGCTCAGCCGGACCGTTAGCCAGTATATTCGTGAAAACAAACTACAGGTAGTAGGTGACCCCGTACCCGACCGCGAACTGGCCGGGGCCATTGACTGGGACAACCAGACCGATTTCGCGTTCAGCTACACACTGGGTCTGGCGTCGGAATTTGACATTGATTTTTCCGACCTGCCGAGCGTAACGCAGTACGAAATTCAGGCGGGCGAAGCCGAAATAGACTCGACCATAGCAGACCTACGCCAGCGCTTTCATTCGCATAGCCACGGCGATGAGGTTGCTGATGGCGACACGATCTACGGGGAACTGAAGCAGGTGAGTTCGCCGGAAGGGGGCGAATCTGAGTCAGCGGAAAACGCATCGGCTGATTTGTTTTCTGCCAAGACGGCATTCCCGATGAACCAGATGGCCGAAGAGGCAAAAGGCCAGTTCATCGGCGCTAAAAAAGGAGATGTTGTTACGTTCGTGTTAGAGCATGCCTTTCCTGATGAGAAGGCCCGGGCAACGGCCACTGGTGTCAAAAAAGAAGAAGCGGCTGATCTGACCGGCGAGTTTACCTTTGAAATCGACGACATCACCCGCCACGAGCCAGCCGAACTGAACCAGGAGTTCTTCGACAAGGTGCTGGGTGCCGGTGCTGTTGAGAATGAAGAGCAACTGCGTCAGAAAGTGGCCGAAATTGTTCGGGGTAATTACTCCCGGGAAGCAAACCAGCTGCTACGGCTAGACATCGAAAAAACCCTGATCGACAGCACGCCGATCCTGCTGCCCGACGAGTTCCTGAAAAACTGGCTGCTCGAAGTGAACGAAGGTAAGTTTACGCCGGAGCAGGTTGAGGAGCAGTACGATGATTTCACGAAGTCGGTGAAACTACAACTGATCAAAAATAAAATTGCCGAACAGGCTGACATCAAAGTCGATGATGACGAAGTGCTGGCAGTGACCCGCGAGATGGTGCGCGAGCAGTTTGGCTTTATGGGTGGCGAGAACGAAGAGATGAACCAAACCATCGATCGCATTGCCCGTAACTACCTGATGGACGAAAAAAATAACGGCCAGAACTACAGCAGCACGTATAACCGGGTGTACGACGACAAGGTAATTGGCTACGCTAAGACGCAGATGACCATGGTTACCCAGGAAATAACGGTGGACGAGTTCAAAGCGCTGGTGGAGAACCGGTAAGAATTACCCATAATTATCCTGACAAAAACGACCTGCCAGTTTTGGTAGGTCGTTTTTGTTGTTGGCCTAAAACTGCAGGAACAGATTTCCAATAAGCAGCCTCTGGTTAGGTACAGCCACCAGCCGTTTTAGGTTGTCATACAGTGAGTTTTTCAATAAATTGGCCTTATTACGTTGTCAGACCGGATTGTGCCGATTCTCACTGGTTACAATCACCAATCCCACTAACGCTACCTATTTTCTGTGAAAAAACCCTTACTGATTGCCCTTTTAATGCTGGCAACCCTCAGCACTATTCAGGCACAACAGCCCGACAAAACGTTGTGGTACAAACAACCGGCGCAATATTTTGAAGAAAGCCTGGTAGTGGGTAACGGCACCCAGGGGGCAAGCATTTTTGGGGGTATCCAGTCTGACAAAATCTTTCTCAACGATGCTACGCTCTGGTCGGGAGAGCCGGTCAGGACCGACACAAGCCAAAAACTCTATCAGCACGTTTCGGCCATTCGTGAAGCCCTTAAAAATGAAGAGTATAAACGGGCCGATCAACTGAACCGAAAACTTCAGGGTAAGTTTTCGGAGTCTTATGCTCCCTTAGGAACCTTAAACCTTACCTTTAACCATGGGCCCAATGCTCAGCAGTATTACCGTCAGTTGAGCCTGGCCGACGCCATTTCCAGCCTTCACTACGTTGTAAACGGAGTTACGTTCACGCGGGAGTATTTTGTCTCGCAGCCTGACCAGGTTATGGTGATTCGGGTAAGCAGTAACCGAAAGGGAGCGCTAAGTTTCTCCCTGAAGATAAATAGTCAGTTACGCAACCGGGTTGTAGTGGCTAATAATGTCCTGAAAATTAGTGGTATTGCGCCCGTGCATTCAGAGCCTAACTACCGGGGCGACAAACCCGATGCTGTCGTTTTCGATTCGACCCGAGGCATGCGTTTTACCACCCTGGCTAAAATCAAACCAACGGATGGCCGCGTCGTCACGACGGATAGTACGCTGGGTATTAGTGGTGGAACGGAAGCCTTGATTTATGTTTCCATCGCCACCAGTTTTAACGGCTATAACCGCAACCCAGCCACCGACGGAAAACCCAACGAGCAAATCGCCACCGACCGGTTAACGCGGGCGTGGGCCAAATCCTATGGGCAGCTCAAGCAAGCCCACGTAGCGGACTACCAGACCTATTTCAACCGCGTAAACCTGAATCTGGGCAACAGTGCCGCCCCCACCTTACCGACCGACGAACGACTGAAACGCTACGCGGAAGGCAAGGAAGATAAGCAGCTCGAAATGCTTTATTTCAATTTCGGCCGCTACCTGCTCATAAGCAGTTCGCGCACCCTGGCTGTGCCGGCCAATTTGCAGGGGATCTGGAACCCTCATATCCGGCCACCGTGGAGCAGCAACTATACCACCAACATCAACGCGGAAGAGAACTACTGGCTGGCCGAAAACACCAACCTCTCCGAAATGCACCGGCCTTTGCTATCATTCATCGGCAACCTGGCCCAGACCGGAACCCTAACGGCCAAAACGTATTATGGCGTCGATGGCTGGTGTGTGGCCCATAATTCCGACATCTGGGCCATGAGTAACCCCGTGGGCGATTTTGGCCAGGGCGACCCTATGTGGGCTAACTGGAACATGGGCGGAGCCTGGCTTAGCACGCACCTATGGGAGCATTACGTGTTTACGCAGGACAAAACTTTTCTTCAAAAGGAGGGGTATCCACTCATGAAAGGAGCAGCCCTGTTTTGCCTAAACTGGCTGGTTGAGGATAAGAATGGAAAGTTGATCACTTCTCCGTCCACCTCACCCGAAAACCAGTTTTACACACCGGACGGCTACAAAGGGTCAACGCTTTACGGGGGAACGGCCGATTTAGCCATGATTCGGGAGTGCTTTGCTCAAACCATCAAAGCCGCCACTATTCTAAATATAGATGCCGATTTCAGGAGTCGGCTGGAACAGGCACTGGCCCGGTTGTATCCGTATCAGATTGGCGCAGCGGGTAATTTGCAGGAGTGGTATCATGACTGGAAAGATGTGGACCCCAAACACCGCCACCAGTCGCACCTGTTCGGGCTGTATCCCGGCCACCATATCCGGCCGGACCTTACGCCCGAACTGGCCCAGGCTTGCCGCAAAACGCTGGAAATAAAGGGTGACGAAACCACAGGCTGGTCGAAAGGCTGGCGAATTAATTTGTGGGCGCGGCTGTGGGACGGAAACCACGCCTATAAGATGTATCGGGAACTGCTGCACTACGTAGTGCCTGATGGTGTAAAGACCGACTACGTGCGGGGTGGTGGCACCTATCCCAATCTGTTCGATGCGCACCCGCCCTTTCAAATCGACGGGAACTTTGGGGGAACGGCGGCCGTAGCCGAAATGCTGGTTCAGTCGGACGAAGACGAAATTCGCCTGCTTCCCGCCCTGCCCGACGTATGGGACAGTGGTTCGGTCAGGGGAC
>JAQBNX010000674.1 GCA_028288385.1 Spirosoma sp. | reverse complement strand
ATGGCATTGGTCTTGCCCTGACACAGCGTATTATCGTACTCCACGGTGGACAAATCTCCGTCGATTCGACTGAAGGGAAAGGCACTACGTTCCGGGTAACGCTGCCGGTGGTATTTAATAAATTAGGCACCTCTTCTACTTATCTGGGTGCCGAGTCGCCAAAACCAGCCAGAGTCTCGTAACTTTTATTTCGAATCTGGCAATTGGTTAAGTCAGAATTCATTTGCTATGTGCCTCTAACGTGCAGCAATTAGTATCCTCGTTCTTTTAGCCCCACACCCGATCAGTAACCCTCAAGCTGAAAACCTCTATCTTGAAACTGCGGCTTTTTCCGTTATTGACGATAAATAACACGACGCCTATATAAGCGTTCTCCTGCTACTTATCATAGCTCAATAAGTACCCCCATATTAGACGGCATTCGGTTGTTTCACTACGTAGCTATCAATAGTAAGGCCGCACAAAAGATGGCAGGTTGGATTTAGAAAGGTAAATTTAAATAGCGGTTACAGTCGAACACGTATCGGAAACTTTTTACCTATGCTGACGAAACTGTTTACTGGTATGATCTAGACAAAATGCTACGTCAGGTCAATAGATGATGGTTCAACTACAAGGAGGCCGGGCGACTCAACCATAGATTAAATTATGGTTGAGTCGCCGGGCCTCCTTGTAGTTGAAAGACTTAACAGTGACTATTTTTCTACTTTTTTCACTTCTTTCTTCACCTCTTTATGCACGTGCTTCACGTCTTTAGACGCTGCAGCTTTGGTATTATCACCAGCCTTTTTGGCGTCATTTTTCATCATTTTGGCATCATGCTTCATTTCATTGTGCGCCATTTTAGCGTCTTTTTTCACATTGTCCTGACCAAAGGCTGCGCCTGTTATCATAACAGCAACAACAGCAATCATCACTTTTTTCATGATTTATTTTGTTTAGTGAATAAGTAGACTCAATCCCTAAACAAGAAAATTATTAAAGTGATTATTAAACATCGGTTAAATCAAAGGCCTGCGAATTTCAAAATTTGCAGGCCTTTGATTTAACCGATATACTCAAGGATATTACTACTCCCTGCCAGTTGATTTGGAATTTTTAATTCGGTTGCCATTCTCAGTAGCGCCCTGAATAGGCTGTTTACCACTGTGTGGCTTAGGTTTTGGCGGCTGATTGGGCTTCTGACCGTTGAACTTTTCGGATGTAGCCTTTTGCTTTTCCTTATCAGAGACACGCATCGCTGCACTATTGTATTTATTACTACTCTTGATGCTTTCCCGCTGGGCAATAGCCAGAGCGGGCAACAACGTCAAAAGTGTAACAGCTAGGACTATTTTCATACTAGTTGAGTTGATATAAAATAGATTTAAAGCAGATTGGGCTGTTGCTAAGAGAGACTTATTGACTGGTGTTATTCTTCCGCTTTTTTATTTTGTTCGCTCTCACCGGTCCGGCACTCGTCATGGTACTACTACGTGCATCCGTAGTAGTAGGCAGGGTGCTGTTATCAACATTGCCCGACGTACTGCCTGCACTATTTTGCTCCAAAGTAGTGTTCAACCCGGCCGATTGGCTTGTATGGGCAGCTCCACCGACTTTCGATCCTGTAGTTGCGGGTGTTGCAGCCTGATTACTCGTCGAACGGCTGCCGGAAGAACGTTTGGTGGTTTGCTGAGCTACGGCCGATCCGGCAATGAGCAGGACGGCGACAAAAGTGGCAACTAAATTTTTCATAAATGCTGAGTAAAGTGGTTTTATCTATAACCAGGCAGCGCACCATGAGTTTAAAAAAGTTAAATCCTGATTCGCTGCTAAATACTCACTTACCTGCATCCTATCAAAGCAACCAGCCTAACGGAGGGCTTCGACCTTAAATTCCGACGTTAGGTGAAACTCTACGTCCGGGTTGTTTTGCTGGTTCATTCTGAGCATCCAATCCGATTCGGCCAGGAAAACCGGGTTATTGTCTTTGTCATAGGCAATCTGGTTGCCTTTGAGTCGGATAAATTCGGCCAGTTTTGCCGGGTTTTCGGCTGTAATCCAGCACGCCTTTGTGTAGTTAAGTGGCACCCACCGGCATTTGGCCCCGTATTCATTCTCCAACCGGTACTGAATCACCTCAAACTGAAGCTCTCCCACCGTTCCAACAAACTTTCGGTTGCCAAGTTCAAGCGTAAACAATTGCGCTACGCCTTCATCCGTCAGTTGCTGAATGCCCTTGTCCAACTGCTTGGACTTCATTGGGTCGAGGTTAACGAGTTCCTTGAAGATCTCGGGTGAGAAACTCGGAATCCCCTGAAACTGCAACTCCTCTCCTTCAGTCAGCGTATCGCCAATTTTAAATGTACCGGTATCATACAGTCCGACTACATCGCCCGGAAATCCTTCTTCTAACACGCTCTTGCTATCTGCCATAAAACTGAACGGCGACGCAAACCTGACGTTTTTATCCAGTCGTGTATGATGGTAGAATTTTCCCCGCTCAAACACTCCGGAACAGATGCGCAGAAAGGCGATACGATCGCGGTGGCGGGGGTCGAGGTTAGCGTGTATTTTGAAAATGAACCCACTAAAGTTCTTCTCGTCGGGCAGCACCTCGCGCTTGTCGGTTGGGCGGGCTATGGGCTCGGGCGAGATGTCGCAAAACCCTTCGAGCAGTTCTTTAACACCAAAGTTATTGACGGCAGAGCCAAAGAACACGGGAGCCAGTTTACCAGCCAGATACGCCGGCCGGTCGAAACCGTCATAGACCCCGTCGATCAGTTCGACATCTTCCCGAAGCTGGGCCGCATCGCGCGCACCTACCTTCTGGTCGAGCAGGTCGTCGGCCAGATCAATGGGTAGCACATCGGCTTCTACCTTGGTCTTGTTAGCTTTAAAGAAATATAACTTTTTCTCGATCAGGCTATATACCCCTTTAAAATCTGAACCCATGTTTACGGGCCATGTCATGGGTCGAACCCGGATGTTCAGTTTCTCTTCCAGTTCGTCGAGCAGGTCAAATGGATTCCGGCCCTCGCGGTCCATTTTATTAATAAATATTATAACCGGGGTGTCGCGCATTCGGCATACTTCCATCAACCGTTCGGTCTGCTCCTCCACGCCCTTTACACAATCAATAACCAGAATAACGCTATCAACCGCGGTTAGGGTCCGGTAAGTGTCTTCAGCAAAATCTTTGTGACCGGGCGTATCGAGGATATTGATTTTTAAGTGGTCATACTCAAAAGTCATCACCGACGTAGCGACGGAGATTCCCCGTTGCTTCTCAATTTCCATAAAGTCGGACGTAGCCGACTTCTTAATTTTGTTGGATTTAACGGCCCCGGCCGTTTGAATAGCCCCACCAAAAAGCAGCAGCTTCTCGGTAAGCGTTGTCTTACCGGCATCCGGGTGGCTTATGATGGCGAATGTCCGTCGGCGAGCGGTTTCAGCCTGTATATTCGTTTGCATTATTCTCAGAATCAGATAGCAAAGATACTAAAAAACGGCAGGAAAGGGAAGAGCCGCGGTCAGGGAAGGCACGCACCATTAGCTTGTCCGGAGTATGACAACTACCGGTCACCGCTTAGTTACGTCACGTTGAGCGTTTCAAATAAAATCCTGGAGCCTCTTTACCATAATTCAATCAAAGCACGAAAGGCGAGGTGATCGTATTGAGTTACCAATCCATCATCAATTCAACTAGGGCATTATTCCCCAGCATGATGCATAAAGGTGTCGTTTTCTCATGTTCACATAAATGCCCAGAACAACAGCGCCCACCCTATTATGAGAGCTACGCCACCAATGGGTGTAATAGCGCCTAACCACGTAATGCCCGTGAAACAGAGCACATACAAGGATCCAGAGAAAATTAGTGTTCCAATCAGAAACGAATTTCCTGACCAGCCCAGCAATTTAACCGCTTCGGGGTTGCCTGCTAATAACTGCATCAGCACACCAACCAGCACCAGTGCCACGGCGTGATAGAACTGGTACCTAACTGCCGTTTCGAACGTAGCGGCCCGGCCATTAGCATCCAGCATCGTTCGCAGAGCATGAGCGCCAAATGCGCCGAGCGCTACACCCAGGAGGCCCAGCATGGCCCCGGCCTGAATAAAAAATTTCATAATTTATTGGTTGTAGTTCAAAGGAGTTTCCCGGCTTTGGGGTCGAATGCCTTGCTTTGAACCAGTTAATTTCTTGCGCCAAAAATAGCACTCCCCACCCGAACCAGCGTACTCCCCTCCTCAACGGCAATTCGGTAGTCACCACTCATACCCATCGAAAGTTCGCTAAATTGAATGATGGGTCGCTGAATCATGGCCAGCGAGTCATATAGCTGCTTTAGCCCCCGAAATTCCTTACGCACCTGGCCTTCATTGTCGGTGTTGGTGGCTAATCCCATTAGCCCAACTATCCTGACATGGGTTAACTGATCTAGTTCGGGGCTGTTGAGCAAGGCCGTGGCTTCGTCGGGCAAGAGACCAAATTTCGTTTGTTCGTCGGCGATATAAATCTGAAGCAGGCAGTCGATAATACGGTTATTCCTGGCAGCCTGTTTATTTATTTCCTGTAGTAACTTCAAGCTGTCGACTGAGTGGATCATAGCCACGAAAGAGGCAATGTATTTGACCTTATTCGTTTGCAGATGCCCAATTAGGTGCCACTGAATATCGGAGGGCAATTGCGGTTGTTTGTCCGCCATTTCCTGCACTTTATTCTCACCAAACAGCCGGCAACCGGCTTCGTAAGCTTCCAGCAGAAGTGGTACGGTCTTTGTTTTAGTAACGGCAATCAGTCTTGCATGACCGATCAATTCATTCTCCAGTTGGCGAATTGTTTCGGCAATCATAGGCGTATAATGGCAGTTCAAGCTTCGCAATTTGCGAATAATGGGCAAAGTTAAGTTGGATAACTTGCCCATGAACCTAAGAGTTTTTGCCCAAAATTGCCAAAGATGTGTAGGTGAGGCAATAAACAGCTAAATGCGTTAGTTTTGGTCAAGAATCTGACCGCTACCCAGTCTGCCCGATGACCCCAATGGAACCCCGAGCCCAAACCAAAAATACAAGCCGCAGCTACCTGCTGGTGGCACTGATTATTCTGGCTGCGCTGAACGTATTACTTTTCTACTTCTGGTATCAGGAGCGCCAGGATAACAAAATCAAAGATGCTACGCTCAAAACCAGAGATGCCACTATTGCGGCCAAAACAGAGGAAGTCTTAGCGGCCAGAACCAGGCTCGATTCAATATCGGCGCAGCTGGATACCAGGATCGCTGAAATCAGGCAACTTGGGGGTAATATTAACTCGCTGACTAAAGCAAAGCAGCAACTGGAAGCTGACATGCGCGAGCTACGCAACGTTAGTTCTTTTGACAGTCGTAAGTACGACCGAAAAATTCAAAGCTACCAGACGCTACTGGCCCAGAAAGATGAAGAGATTACCCGCTTAAAAGCAGAGAACGGTGTGCTGGCGCAACAAAACCAAACCCTGATGCAGGAGAACAGTGGGCTTAAAGCTGAACGCCAGACACTCAGCGACTCGGTGGTGGCTGTATCGAATAGAAATCAGGAATTAAACGAGAAAGTGACGATTGCTGCCGCACTTCACGCTGAACGGGTTACGGTTAGTGCTATAAACGCCCGCGGTAAAGAGCGCGATGGCGGAAGCTACAAAGCCCGGCAACTCGACAAAATCAAAATATCGGTCAGGATAGCTCCTAACGGACTGGCTAAGCAGGATGAGAAAGACTTGTATGTGCGAGTGCTGGACCCCAGTGGAGCCGTCATCTCAGACAGAGCAACCGGCTCTGGCGACTTTACTTACAACGGTCAGGGAATGATCTATACGGCTATGCAACGCTTTGTTTTTGATAACAGCCGTCAGCAGGTCGACTTTATTTATGGACGTGGGGGCAGACCTTTTAGTGAAGGCCGCCATACGGTCGAAGTTTACTGCGAAGGCTTCCGCATTGGTGATGGTGAGTTTACGGTGAAATAAAACAGTGATGTAGCGATTGACAGAAGGTTCCTGCCTTACGTCTGGCTGTTGCCGACAACAACTTTATGTCGGCCTGCATCTACAACTTTGTGAGTTTATTTGTACCTTTGCGCCCTCATTTCAAACCAATTACGTACATGTTTCCCAATAACTACGAAACGGTGTTCATTTTAACTCCCGTTTTATCTGATATTCAGATGAAGGACGCCGTTGACAAGTTCCGCAAAGTGCTGACCGATAACGGTGCGGAACTCGTTCACGAAGAAAACATGGGTCTGCGCAAGCTGGCCTATCCAATTCAGCATAAGAATACGGGTTACTACCAACTCTTCGAGTTTAAGGCTCCCGGTACCACCATTGAGAAGCTCAACACCGAGTATCTCCGTGATGAGCGTATCATCCGTCACCTGACGATTTCGCTCGACAAGCATGCCGTGTCCTACAACGACCGGAAGCGCAATGGCTTAGTGGGTAAGAAAAAACAAACCGAAAACGCCGGAGAGGCCAGGTAATCATGAGTCTGCAAAACGAATCTGTCTCGAAATCCGAGAATCGCAAAAAATACGACCGCTTCAAGAAAGCCGGCATCAAATACATCGACTACAAAGACGGCAATTTTCTCTTGAAACTGCTCAACGAGCAGGGCAAAATTCTGCCCCGCCGGCTGACCGGTACAAGCCTGAAAAACCAGCGTAAAGTAGCCCAGGCCGTTAAACGCGCCCGTCATTTAGCCATCCTGCCGTACGTCGGCGATTCACTAAAATAAAGCTATACAGTTGCGGAGTTATAGAGTACTATCGCCCACCGGACACCCTGCTCCCAAAGGCAAATAGCTTTATCCTCTCAACTATATAACGCTAAAACTTTACCAAATGAATAT
>JAQBNX010000701.1 GCA_028288385.1 Spirosoma sp. | reverse complement strand
CCTCGACGTCCTCGGCGCCGAGCGGGCCGGTTGGATCGGCGGCGTGGACGGCCTCGACGGCGCCGGCCTGGCGCTCACCGTGGGCCTGGTCCTTGCCGCCGGTGGCGCACTGCTCGTCCTGGTCGTTCCGGTCGGCGGGCGGCTGGCGGCTCCCCAGGTCGTTGCCGTGATCGGTCTCTTCATGGCTCAGGCGGCGTTGGGGTCGGTGAGCGGCCACGACCTCGTCGTCGCCGCGGCGGCCACAGCAGGATTCGTCGCGCTGGTCGCCGCCGCCCGCGAGGTGGACGGTCTCGCGGTGGCGGCCTGGGCCGGCGCCGCCGCCGCGGTGCTCACCTGGCTCGACCTGGCGCTCAGCTCTCTCGCCGGCGTCGCCGACCTCGACCGCCTGACCTTCCACGAGCTGTGGACCTCGGGCAACGGCGTCGGCCTGCTGACCGCCGCACTGCTGGTCCTGACGCCCCTCGCGGTGGTGCGCGAGGAGTCCCTGCGCCGGGTCGGCGCGACGGCGACCGGCACCCTGCTCACCGGGATCGCGGTGCTGCCGGTCCTCGACAACGGCACCACCGACGTCGCCCTCGCCTCCCTGATCGCGGGCGGACTGTGGACCGCCGCGGCGTACGCCGTCCCGCGCGCCCGTCTGGCGGTCCCGACCGTGCCCGCCGCCCTCTCGCTGGTACCCGGCGCCCTCGTCGCGGCCGCGATGTCCGCCCATGCCCTCGAGTCGGCGCTCACCCCGAACGCGTCACTGCGCCTCGACCCGGGCACACCGATCGCGTCGTCCCTGCTCCTGGTGCCGACCGTCGGGGTGGTCGTGGCGCTGGTCCTGGCCCTGGTGCCGTCCGCGGCGCGACAGGCCACGTTCGTCCGGGTCGTGGTGGCCGCCCTGCTCCTCGCCGGAACCGCCACCCTGGCCCTGCAGCCCGTCGGCCTGTGGACCGTGGTCGCAGCGCTCGCCCTGGTCGCGACGGCGTACGTCGCCGACGGGCTACGCCGCGACGAGGCCGCCGCACTCGGCCAGGTCGTCGCCGCCGTCGCGCTGCTGGTGGCCACCCTGGCGGTCGCTGCGCCCAGCACCGGCCTGCTCCTGGTCCCGCTCGTGCTGCTCAGCGCCTCGGCAGCCACGACGATGCTGACGGGCCGCTTCCCCTCCGCCGCCGCGGCGGGCGGCCTGGTCCTGGCGCCGTCCCTCGCTGGTCTGACGTGGGTGCTCGGCGACCTGGCCGGCCTGGACGCCTTCCGCGCCGTGCCGGTGCTCGTCGTCCTGTCCGCCCTCGCCCTGGGTCGCCCGCACCTCGAGGTCGAGCTGCCTGCCGCCGTCGCGGGCGCGATCGCCGCCCTCGCCGTCGTACCCGTAGCGACCGACGAGAGCATCAGTCTCGCGCTCCACCTGACCCTGACCGGCGCACTGCTCGTCGTCCACTCGTTGGTCCACCCCGCCCGTCGCCCGGTCGCCTTCGCCGGCACCGCCCTGCTCGTGCTCGCGACCTGGGTCAGGCTCGCCGACCTGGGCGTCTCTGCCCCCGAGGCCTACACGGTTCCGACCGCCGTGCTTCTGCTCGTCGTCGGCCTGGTCCGGATGCGTCGCGACGCCGGATCCTCGACCACGGTGACCCTGCTGCCGGGCCTGCTGCTGGCGACCGTGCCGTCGTTCCTGCAGGTGCTGGCCACCGACCCGGTCTCCGCGCGCGCTGCGCTGCTGGGCGCGGGTTGCCTCGTCCTTGCCGTCGGCGGCGCCCAGCTGAGCTGGAGCGCTCCCCTGCTCGTCGGGTCCGTGGTCGGCGCGCTCCTCGCGCTCCTCGAGCTGGCGCCGTACGCCGCCGAGACCCCGCAGTGGATCATCATCGGCCTGGCCGGCACGACGCTGGTCGTGGTCGGCACGACCTGGGAGCGCCGGGTGGTCGACCTGCACAAGGCTGCCCACTACGTCGGCCGGCTGCGCTGACTCCGGCTGACCCCGGCTGACCCCGGCGATCAGCCTCCCGGCTGCCAGTACGCGGCCACGATGTCGACGGTCAGCCCCGAGGGCCGCAGCGGGGTGCCCTCCTCGAGGTAGCACTGGCGAGCCTCGTCCTGGTGGCTCGGTGGCAGCGAGCCGTCGGCGCGCACGACCCGCCACCACGCCACGCCGGAGCCGTGCCGGGCCATCACGTTGCCGATCAGGCGGGGCCCGCTGCCCACCGCGTCACCGATGGCGCCGTACGTCGTGACCCGGCCCGGTGGGACGGTCTCGACGATCCGGAGAACCCGCTCGACGAAGTCATCGTCGGCGCGGACCATCAGGGCTCACCATCGCAGCGACCGGGTGCGATCGTCAGGGGGACCGCCAGGACGGGATGGCTGCGAGCCGTGGCCGGCGGCCCGGGGGCGGGGCCCTGGGTCATGGCGGCACCGTACCCGGGTGCTCAGGTCGTACGAGACGGCACGACGGTCGGGACACGGTGACGACATCACCCGACCGGATCACGCGACCAGGCCCCGCCCACCGGTCGGTGGACGGGGCCTGTCGTGGCGGTGCGGACGGGTCAGAGGACCCCGTCGAAGGGCTCGGTGCCGTTGGTGAGCTGCAGTCCGGCGATGCCGGAGCTGGCCTGGGCGAAGGCGAGCTCCTTGGCCAGGTCGCCGATGTTGTTGGACAGCGGCAGCGGCGCGAGGCCGAGCGTCGACAGGGTGCCGATCGCCTTGCCGTCGGCGGTCACGAAGGCCGAGCCCGAGTCGCCGGGGACGCCCGGGGTCACGG
>JAQBNX010000644.1 GCA_028288385.1 Spirosoma sp. | reverse complement strand
AACAGCGATCAGCGTAAAAAGATATAATTTACGGTTTCCTTCGGTGTAACCACTACGCCCCTGCCATTTACTGACGGCCACCGCCACTGCTGCTAACAGCAGAATAAGCGCAATCCAACGAAGCCCCGAGTGAGCGTGTACTAATCCTGAATACATACAGTAAAGAGTTATTGACTGAGCAAAGAAACAACCAAATGTCCAACTTACGCCGACAATTGGTTGTTTGCCCGGTATGATTCTTTACAACACTACCTACAGCGTAGCGCTGGAAGTTGGTCCAGACTGGCTGCGCTGGATGAAAACCTTTCAACTCCCGGCTATAATGACTACGGGGCTGCCAACCGGCCATAAAATCCGGCGGCTCCTGACTGAACTTGATAATGGGGCCGTAACGTACTCTGTGCAACTCGATTTCAGCACGATGGCCGACTACGAAACGTTTCAACAGCAGTATGCGGTAGCCCTGCAGCAGCGAGTTCAGCACCGCTTTGGCGGTCAGTTTGTATCGTTCGACACTCTGCTAGAGGAGGTTTGAAAAAGAGGAGTTATAGCGTAATGAGTTCATAGGAGAACATTCATTACGCTATAACTCATCCTTTTTCCGTCGCTGGTCAACCGTCAGCAAGAAGGCTGGGAGCAGGATCAGGTTAGAGGCCATGCCCATTAGCAGGGTAATGGAAACCAGAATCCCCAATGCGACAGTACCCTGAAAGGTGGAGGCCGTGAAGATGGCAAAGCCCGCAAAGAGGATGATGGCCGTATAGAACATACTGAGGCCGGTGTAGCGGATTGTCCGGGAAACGGCTTCGTTGATGGTTAGTTGACCTGACCGCAGCTCATCGCGGTACTTAGTAATAAAATAGATGGTACCATCCGACGAGATGCCAAAAGCGATGCTGAAAATAAGGATGGTTGAGGGTTTGAGGTGAATATCGAAAAGCCCCATAATACCCGCCGTAACAATGAGTGGCACCACGCTCGGCAAAATTGCGATCAAACTCAGCCGGATGTCGCGCAGTAGAATGATCAGAATGACCGACACCAGCAAAATGGCCAAAATCGTGCTCTCAGCCAGGTTCTCCAGCAGATAATCGTTGCCTTTAGTAAACACCACGCTGTTGCCCGTAATTCTGACATCGTACTGCTCATCGGGAGCCACTCGTTTGCCCGTGGCACGATCTATGTTAAAAATAGAGTCAATTTTGGGCTGAAGTTCGTTCAGAAGCTGGGTAGTACGTACCGTGCCGACGTCAGGCATTTGAAAGCTAACGCGTGTGTAGCGTCGGGTACTGTCCAGATAAGCTTTGAAGTTGGAGGCCGTGTTGCCGCCGGTGGCACCTGGTCGTTGTTTAGGCAGGAAAGCCGCCAGTCTGCCTAATTCGAGCGCACCGGGCAGGGCGTAATATTTTGGGTCGCCACCCCGGTAACTCTGGTAAAAAAACTTGACTGCTTCCACCAGCGATAGTGGCCGCGTAAACTCAGCATACGTATCCACTTCGCGTTCGAGAAGTCGGATCTTGGTTAGTGTTTGGGGCGTCAGCACGCGCCCCGCCCGTTTGGTATCGATGCTTACTTCAAATGGCATAACGCCTTTAAACCGGCTTTCGATGAACTTCAGGTCCGTGTAGATCGGGTCATTTTTTGGCAGGTCATCCACGACGTAGCCAATGGCGTTGATGCGTAGCGCTCCCAAAACACTCAGGGCTGTCACGAAGGCGATGAACAGGTAAATGGCCGCCCGGCGATGATGAACAACATGATCTACCCACGATAGGAACCCGTTAATTTGCCGACGGTCCAGGTGGGCCCGCATTTTCGGAGAGGGCGTCGGTAGGTAGCTAAAGATGACAGGAATAAGCACCAGCGAAACGACGAAGGTGGTCATGATGCCAAACGAAGCCACCAATCCGAACTGGAGCAGCAGCGGGCTGGCCGTGAAGTAAAAAACGAAGAAGCCAATGCTGGTCGTTACGTTGGCGAAAAAGGTGGTTTCACCCACCTTACTGGTCGCAATGGCCAGGGCGTTAACCTTGCTACACTCTCTGTTTAGTTCTTCATGGTAGCGGTTGAGCAGAAAAATGACGTTTGGCACCCCAATAACGATAATGAGGGGGGGGATCAGGCCGGTCAGCAACGTAATGTCGTAGCCAAGCAGGACAATGTAGCCTGTTGCCCAGATGACCCCCACCGCCACAACGGCCAGCGCCGTTAATACGACTGTCATTGACCGGAAAAAATAAAACAGGATGACGGCCGTCACTAAAAATGCCAGACCCATGAACAGCCCCATTTCCTGGCTGACTTTGGCCGTGAATTCAGTGCGAATGTAGGGCATACCCGACATCCGCACCGTAAGGGCATGGGCCCTTCCGAACGAATCGGCCACGGCTTCAACATGCCGGACAATGGCAATCCTGTTTTTGGTATTAAGCTCTTTCTGGTCAAACGTAATCGCCATCAGATGGGCCCGGCCGGTGCTGTCCTGCACCAGGCCCCGGTAGAAGGGCAGCCGAGCAATACGCTCCCGAACACTATCGACCCCAGCCTGTGTAGTGATAGGACGCGGCACCAGCGGGACGATGCGGAAGGTCTGGGCAGTGTCGTCTCGCACAATGTCGTAGAGACTGGCATTGGCTACTACGTCCTTGATGCCGTCAATGCGCTTAATGGTCTGACTCAGGGCGTACCAGTCCTTAAAGAACGCAAGCTGATACATACTGTCCGACTCAATACCCAGCACCATGACGTTGCCATCCTGTCCAAAGTGAGCCTTAAAGGATTCGTAACGTTGGAACTCAGGGTCGGTGACGGGTAAGATTTTTGCCAGTTCATAGGAAAGTTTAACCTGGCTGGCCTGATAACCCATGAATAGTGTACTGAGAAAGACAACAACCAGAATAAACACCCGGTTGGCAAGAATAAACGATGACACGCGGTTCCAAAACATCGGCAAACGCAAAATAAGAGCGCAAGTTAGGGAAAAAGGTGGGGGTTGAGGAAGCTGACTGTAACCAACTCACTATCGCTTTTTCAACGGTTGGCGTATACGAATAAGGATTCATAGAGCACCGTTAATTGCAATAGATTCTATGGCAGAAGTGTTTTTTTGCGTGACGAAATTTGCCTTTGCTTTAAGAAAATTCTGTTACGTTATTTAATTATGTCAGTTTGCCAAACTAAAGTCATTAAATTTAGCTTATATACTCATGTTACTGTTGATGGCATTACCTGAACAAACCGTCTCAGCAGTGACTATAACCGCTGACTCTGCACGATGAAAACATACCTCAACCGGTCCGGAAATCAGGAGTCCACTGGCAGTGATCCCGCCGTCTGGAATCTTAATCCCAAAAACGTAGCCTTCATTGGCGATTACTTACCTCGCCAGTGTGGCATCGCTACGTTTACGTCTGACCTGTACAAGTCTTATAATTTATTTAATGCCAGGTCAAACGCGTTGGTGGTGTCTGTCAATGACACGCCGGATGGCTATGACTATCCTAGTGAGGTTCGGTATGATTTTTACCAGCATGATCAGGAAGCTTACCGCAAAGCCGCCGAATTCCTGAATTCAAAAGATACCGATGTTGTTTGCCTGCAACACGAATATGGCATTTATGGTGGCGCAGCCGGGAGTTATATCCTCACATTGCTGCGTAATCTGACAATGCCCATCGTTACAACCTTTCACACCATTCTCAAGACACCCGACAAAGACCAGTTGCTGGTGCTGAAAAGCATTGCCGATCTGTCATCAAGGGTGGTATGTATGTCGGAGAAAGGCCGCGATTTTCTAATCAACATCTATGAGATTCCTGAAGAGAAAATAGACCTGATTCCGCACGGTATTCCCGATATGCCTTTCGTAGATCCGCACTTCTACAAAGATAAGTTTGGGATGGAGGGCAAGCAGACGCTGCTAACATTTGGCCTGCTGTCGCCTAACAAAGGCATCGAAAATGTAATTAGGGCACTGCCCCGCATTGTTGAGCAGTTTCCCAATGTGGTTTACATGGTGCTGGGAGCCACACACCCAAATTTGCTGAAACATGAGGGTGAAACGTACCGGGATAGTCTGAAAAAGCTGGCCACCGATTGTGGTGTTCGCGATCATGTCAGGTTTTATAACCGATTTGTGGAACTGGACGATCTGCTAGAATACCTTGGCTCGGCTGATATTTATATCACGCCTTACCTGAATCCGGCCCAGATTACGTCTGGTACGTTGTCCTATGCTTTTGGCTGTGGCAAAGCGGTCGTATCGACGCCCTACTGGCATGCCGAAGAACTGCTGGCCGATGACCGGGGCGTACTGGTGCCTTTTGGCGATTCGGAAGCCATTGCCGACCAGATTATTAACTTACTCGAAGATGAATCAACCCGGCACGCCATGCGTAAACGGGCTTATCTGGTGGGTCGCGAGATGATTTGGGAACATGTCATTCAGCTTTATGCCGATTCGTTTATCCAGGCCCGGCAGGAGCGTATGAGCACCATTAACAACCAGCCGCCCTATGCAATATGCGGGCAAGGCGCAGCATTCAAACTACCCTCTCTCCGGCTCGATCATCTGTACCGCCTGACCGATTCGACGGGCATTGTGCAACATGCCCGGCATCACCTGCCATTTTATGAGGAAGGCTACTGCGTCGATGACAACGCCCGTGCGCTCATTCTGGCCCTGATGCTTCAGGAAACCGGTTTAGGTGACCGTAAACTGGCCAAGGCCGCCGACAATTACTCTGCCTTTATCAACCATGCCTATACGGATGAGCACCGGCGTTTCAGAAACTTCATGAGTTATGACCGGCACTGGCTCGAAGAGTTTGGCTCCGACGACAGTACGGGCCGTACGGTCTGGGCACTGGGCACGTGCATTGGCCGCTCTAGCGAACGCAACTCATTGACCTGGGCCATGAGTCTGTTCGAGAAAGTACTGCCCAGTATGGTGCACATGGCTTCGCCCCGGTCGTGGGCATTTGCCCTGCTGGGTATTTATGAATATCAGAAGAAATTCAATGACGACCGGCTGGCCAAAACCATTCAGCAACAACTGCTCGATAAATTGATGTTTCGCTACTCGGAAACGGCTGTTGAAGACTGGCCGTGGTTCGAGAACACGCTGTCGTATGACAATGCTGTGCTGTCCCATGTGTTCATTCGGTCGGGTGATGAGCAGTTGGTATCCATTGGTTTGACGGCGCTGCGCTGGCTCATAAAACTGCAAACCGCCGAACGGGGCCATTTTCAACCCATCGGATCAAACGGATTTTATACCAAGGGCCAACCCCGAGCCTATTTTGATCAGCAACCGCTGGAGGCCCAGAGTACCGTTTCGGCCTGCCTCGCTGCGCTGGAAGCCACGGGCGATACGGAATGGCATCGCACGGCCATCCGGGTGTTCAAGTGGTTTTCGGGTTTAAACGACCTCGGGCTGCCACTCTATGACCAGCAAACGGGCGGCTGTCGCGATGGACTGCACATAGACCGCGTTAATCAAAACCAAGGTGCCGAATCGACGCTGTCGTATTTGCTGGCGCTGGCCGAATTGTATAACACCCAGAAACA
>JAQBNX010000635.1 GCA_028288385.1 Spirosoma sp. | reverse complement strand
GCCGTGTGCGACGACCCAAACAAGACTACAATGCGTTTTTCGTTACCCGTCAACTGCTTCAGAATATTCGCATAGATTACCATATTTCGTCGCCACCATTCGCTGGTCAGATAGGCACCGACGTGGTTGTCCAGTTTGCCAGCGCCAATGCAATTAAGATAAAAAGCGAGGTTGTCTCTGCGCGATTCCAGCGTGTTGTCAATCGTAAGCATCTCAGCAATAGTATGCTTTGACAGATTTGCGTTAAACGCTTGTTCGACCTGAGCAATCTTTGTTTGAATGGTTTGTTGCATTACCTCCTGATGCGAAGCTGCCAATACCTTCATTAGGCTATCGTAGGGGAAGTCAGCTTTTCTGTAATCTGCTGCGTAGAGGTGTGGGTGTCCCAAGGCTTTGGCCACCGGAAAGGCCAACTGGTAGATTTCATTAGCTTTTAAGGTGAACTTTCCTTGTTGATACAGGCTAACCAGCGAATCCCAGTGGGCTTGCTGCGTAGGTTCAGCTTCAATGAAAATCTTATCGGGTTTGTAGGCAATCAGTTGATTGACTACAGCTTTTACTTCTTGCTGCCGTTTAGGAGAAAAAATATTCGCACTTTCAAACTTAGCGACATCGAGTCCAGGATTATCGAAGTGAAAGGTTCCTAACAACAGTACCTCGACTGGCTTCTGCTGAGCAGTTGTTACTGTTGTTAGGGAGAGCACCACGAGGGCTACTGTTACGAGCTGATGGATATAGCTATGCATGATAGTAAGATAAGCAACTGACTAGTTTAGATTACTTGGAAAAAGGCACCAAATTAGATTGTAGCTGTTAGACGAGACAAAAAATCACTTTACCTGTCTTACACTGAAATAACTCTACACCGTTAGTGTCAAGCTATTTCAGTGTAAGCCCCTATTGGAAGAAAAGCCAAAACACCACTTCCGTATCCTGGTAACCTCATCTTAGCTGTTTTTTCAAATGCACATTTAGATAAACAACACGTAAAAATTGGTAGCTAATTCAATGGTGAGTTTTAATCATGACAATAACGCATCTTGCTTGGGTAAGTGTAAGGGACGGACAAACTGGGCCTTTTCTACCAAACCTTAGACATGAATATAGATCAAACTACCCTAATCTTGTACGGAGCTGCTTGGTGTGATGATAGTAAACGGGTAAAAACCGTTCTGGAAACCAACCGCCTCCCATTTACCTACATCAACATAGATCTCAATAAAGAGACAGTCAGGCAGGTGGAGGAGCTTCAGGCGGGCAAGCGGCTTACCCCAACGCTAGTCGTTAACGAAGCGTCCTTCGTTAATCCAAGTAATGAGCAAATGGCCTCCATGCTTGGTTTGAACGATGGCAAACCACGTGTTCGGCTGTTTGGAGCCGACTGGTGCCCCGATTGCCAACGGGCCAAGGCGTATCTAGGCGATAATCACATTAATTTTCAGTATATCAATATTGACGTGCATACCTGGGCAATACCCGTACTGGAAACCGTAAACCACGGAAAACGGATTATTCCGACCATTTTTCTCGACGATCAGGCCTATGCCAATCCCAACAATCGAACCTTAAAAGAACGAATTGGTATCCAGGAAGATGCCCAATCGCATCTGTACGATGTGGCCATAATTGGTGGTGGAGCGGCCGGCCTAACAACGGCTATTTATGCCCAACGCGATAAATATTCGTCCGTCATACTGGAAAAACGACTTATTGGTGGCAATGCTTCGCTTACCGACACAATTGAGAATTACCCCGGATTTATAAACATCAGTGGTGAAGACCTCATGCATAAGATGGCAGACCAGGCACGAACTTACGGTGCCGTAATGAAGCTGGGAGCCGATGTCAGAACCATTCGTGAGGAAAACGAACTATTTCATCTTGAAACCACGATGGGTGATATTACCGCCCGTTCAGTAGTGCTGGCGGTGGGATCAACGTATAAACGACTTAACATACCCGGTGAAACTGAATTAATTGGCGCGGGTATTCATTTCTGTGCTACCTGCGATGGCGCTTTTTACCGGGACCGGGAGGTCATCGTCATCGGGGGAGGCAACAGTGCGCTGGAAGAGGGGATGTTCTTGGCACGTTTTTGTAAGCGCGTTACCTTTGTTCATTACAAACCAGCATTTAGCGCATCGGCTACCTATACCGACAAGCTGAGTGAAATGACCAACATCAGCTTGTTAATGAACCGGACCCCTACTACTTTTTTGGGTAATGGGCAGGGTACGTTTTGTGCGTTACAGGTTACCAACAATAGTACCGGTGAGGTGGAGGAAATTAAGGCTGACGGTGTTTTTCTCTTTATTGGATTGATCCCCAATACCCGGTTTTTGGCAAAGACTATCCAACTAAACGAACAAGGGTTTATTTGCACCCGCCCCGGATCAGTGGAAACGTCCGTGCCCGGCATCATGGCCGCTGGCGATTGTCGGGAGGGAGCCATTGCTCAGGTGGCGGCAGCAACTGGAGAGGGGGTCGTTGCGAGTTTTGCCATTAAGGCTTACCTGAATAAACAGTTAGTGTAAAACCTGTATTACGCTGAAACAGCTTGACACAGGATAAAAGCTTACATTCACTACGATCATGAAAAAAGCCCTTACCCTTTCCCTTTTTTATGTCGGGCTGGCGTCTACCGGATTGGCCCAAACGGGCAGATCCATTACTGAAGTGGTCAATCGGTTTCTCACTACGCTCAGTGCCGACGAACTGGCTAAAACGCAGTATGCCTTTACCGATTCGCTGCGTTACAAGTGGACCAACCTGCCTGTTGGATTGATGCCTCGGCCCGGCATTGCCTACGGTTTGCTGTCCGACCAGAGCCGACTGGCGTTTCATCGGGTACTGTCGGCGATGCTAAGTTCGCAGGGGTATCTGAAAACGACCAGCATCATGCAGTTAGACGATATTCTCAAGACGCACTACCAGCAGGCATTTGATACGGGAAAAATTGACCACAAAACGCTCACGATGATGCAAAACCTGAAATGGGCGCACGGTAATTATTTTATCTCGATCTGGGGCAAACCGCAAGCAAACCAGCCTTGGGGACTGAACTTTGGTGGGCACCACCTGGCCCTGAGCCTGACTACGGATGGTAAAAATGTGTCGATGTCGCCGTATTTTGTGGGCACCGACCCCTCGGAGGTGAAGTCGGGTAAATATGCGGGGCTGCGGGTGTTGAGCAAAGAGGAAGATTACGGCTTTATGCTCATCAATGCCCTGACCGACCGGCAGAAAGCCCTGGCGGTGTTGAAGCAGGACGTACCCAAAGACATTATTACCTCGCCCCAGGGCAGTCAACGCATCACCGACTATTATGGTTTAGCCGCCAACGGGTTTACCGCCGACCAGAAAGCTATTCTGATGATGCTGATTCAGGAATACACCCACAATTTCGAGCACCAGAAGGCCCATCAGCTTTTCGACAAAATCACCAAGTCGGGTATCGATAAAGTTTACTTTGCCTGGGTGGGAAGCCTTGACAATAACAAGCCCCATTATTATATCATCAACGGTCCTGATTTTCTGATCGAGTACGATAATGTTGGGTTCCAGAATGATGGAAACCACATCCATGTCATTCTACGCGAAAAAGGGCAGGATTTTGGCAACGATCTGTTAAAGCAGCATTACCTGCAAAGCCATAAATAAGGGCGATAGCCGACTTGGTTTTACCGCCCTGGCCCCTTAGCGACCATGCCCATGTACACAACTATTTTTTTCGATCTCGGCAACACACGGGTAGTGGATCGCGCTTGGGTACTAGGGTCGCCAAGAACAAATCGTAGCGGAACGGCAAAAACTAAGTCGCACCGGCGCCCCGGAGTTATCGCTGCTGAAACGGCGGAAAAATCATATTTTTCAGCGTTTACAAAGCACTTAAAAGTGTCTCTTCTGTTTTCACCGCTCCGGCGGCCCGGCCACATCTGTCCACTTTCGGTTGACGATATACAGTATGTATGAGGCTACCAGCAATTATACTAAATATAGCCTAACCAAGCTTTCTAGTACTTAAGTAGATGGAAAGCGCGAAGCGTAGCGATTTGCCATCCTGGCGCGTAGGCGCGGAGCAGTCTTGTAGAGAGCAAGCGGAATCTACACCACAGTCTGAGACTCATGATGCAGCAGGCAGTAAGCCTAAAAAATAGGTGATTTTCTCTTACATTAAGCCCAGTACATTACTGGGCTTTTTTATTTCTAAGTCTTTTTGCTGACCACAGATGGCGAGCCCTGCTCCTATCTCTGGGTAAGGACATAAAGTCCACGTAAGGTTTAAAAAGCTTTTACTGCTTTTGGGGTGGCTCAGACACGCAGTATTCTAAAAAACCGACCAGCACCACGTAGAGAACCCATACAACGCCTGTTCGTGAGAAATCGAAAGGGTTGCTGATGTGTTGACCGAATACATTAATTTGTGGATCGAAAAAGAGCCAATACAAGACAATGGGGAACATCAACGCCCAGGTAAGACGGGCTACAGGTGGCTGACGATAAAAGAAAGATTGCAGTCGTTTTATCATGGCGTAATCAACTAAGGTTTAGTTATTTACGATATACTTGTACAGACTAGACGTATTTGTCGCTACAGGTAACAATAAATATATTAAGCGGTGTCAGTGCCGCACCACCGGCCCAATAAGGGATCTCTGACACCCATGATACAGAGTGTACGTCGTCAGTCAAAAGTGGACAGATGAGGCCGGACTATCGCTAAAATGAGAAGAGAGGTTATTAGCTACCTTTGACTCGCTGAAAAATATGACGCCTTCGAGAAGCCTGCGGGGCGGACCGCTTTTTCGTCGTTTATGCATCGACTACTCCGGGGCACCGACGGTCGGGTGTAGCCCTGCGATCTGGTTTTCGTCGTTGGGTTAGGATCTGACGATGTGCCGCTTCGTTTTTCTTCCTAGCGATTCGTTGTGGTCGATCAATGTGGTTGTTAAATTGCCGAAAAACGCCACGGTGTACTCTCCGAACCCTGTATTTTAGTATGGCCCCGTTTAGTGACGGCAACTCACTGTCAACCATTCAACCCGTTAGATATACCATGAACGACCACAATTTTCTGGAGACCTTAGCTGATCGTCTAAACCAACGTGCTTCCGTCAATAACGTTTTTGGCGAACCTATTCAGGCTGGCGATAAAGTTATTATTCCAGTAGCCCAGGTAATACTGGGAATGGGTGGTGGGTACGGACGGGGCATTGGGCAAAACAAAAAATCGTTATCGTCGGATTCATCACAAACGCTATCCACCGATGATGAGCTGCCCAGCGGAGGGTCAGGGGGCGGTGGCGGTATATATGTGATTGGCAAGGGCGTTTATGAAGTGACACCTACAACGACTCGGTTTATCCCGGCTCATAACTGGAGACAACTCGTGATTGCATTGACCGCCGGGTTTCTATTAGGCCGATTATTTACGCCCAGACTTAGCCCTGATCGAAACGGATAGTAGCCTACAATAAGTAATAGGCTAATAGATAATCTACGGCAAATCAACTTGGCTCCTATTCAGTTAAATGTCTCCTTGCTTCCGGAGAAGACGGCACCTTAGCGACGCTTGTTACGATTTTTAGTTGGCAAGAACGGTCCGCGAGTCGACAAACCGGTTCCCTAACTGTTTCGTATCCGTTACAAAAACGGTTCAGAAACGGATAAAACGGTTTTTAAACGGTAACGTAGGCCTTACAATAACGGATACGAAACGGTTAGCAGCGTAGTATCGAGACTAGTTTTGCGCTCCTTTCTCCACAATAGTGTCCGCCTTGACCCTAAGGAAGGCCGATAACTTGCTTCCTGATTATCCGATATAGCGCCGACTGACCCCTATAATGAGTCGTGCCGCTATAATGGGTCTGCAGCTCCGCATGAACGCGCCGACCGGTATTGCCCCACTGCGGCAGGTAAGCGTCGGCTTGGTCGTTTTTTTGACTATTATACTGGACAACTTCACCCTGTTGCTTACAGGTTTGTCCAGTATTGTGTTGCAAGTCCAGTGAATCGGTTGCCACCGTGCGGTTGCCTGGTACCGCACCGGCGGACCGGCCGATGCGGCTGGGATGCAGGTGGTTCGCGAATCGCCTGCCAATCACCTGATTCTGCGTCGACTCGACAAAGCCGGTGGAAACTCGTTCTCCGTAGTGGTGCTGCTCAGCGTAGTCAACCAGGAAAGTAGTCCTTTGTCCGACATCTGTTTAAAAATCAGCACTATAGCTGGTTGATGATTTTAGTTTATCCAACTATTTTGAGATCGACCTGTGGACTTAGCTAATTATCATTACGGGACAAGGATAAAGCCGGGACTTTTTCCTTTAGGGTAAATCGTCTGTTACCTAAACCTTGTCGGTCCATGAACATCAACTCCCCTCAGGATTCTCGCCGCCAGTTTCTTCTCAAGGCCGCCACGGCCGCCATGGCTGCTCCCCTTTTACTGAGTGCAACAGCCCAGGCTGCTGGCCGTGCCTCCAAACTCAGGCATGTGTGTGTCGGTGTAGGCGGTATGGGGTGGGGAGACCTCAACCAGTTTCTGAAACATCCAAAGGTAGACATTGTGGCACTTTGCGACGTGGATGAAAATAATCTTCGACGGGCAGCCGAGCTAGTACCCACCGCCCGGACCTATACCGACTGGCGGGAAATGCTCCGCCTGGAAGCTAACGCTATTGATTCGCTTAATATAACCGTGCCCGATCACAATCACTTTCCCATTGCTTATCAGGCCCTTCGGCTTAAAAAGCATGTATACTGTCAAAAACCAATGTGTCATGATGTAGCCGAAGTGCGGGAGCTGACCAAAGCAGCTCAGAAAGCGGGCGTAACCACGCAACTAGGTACACAGGTTGCTGCTGGCTTTGGCGACAGAACCGCCGTACAATGGATCAGGCAGGGTATTATCGGTAAAGTAAAGCACGCCTATTTATGCTCGAACCGACCCGGAGCAGTGGCAAAGTATCGGCTCGTGGGACCTCGCCCGGCTCAAGGCCAGGAGGTTCCGGCCTATTTGCACTGGGATCAGTGGCTTGGCACAGCCCCTGTCCGACCTTATGCCCCCGACATCTATCATCCTACCGTCTGGCGCACCTGGCAAGACTTTGGTACAGGCTGGTCGGGGGATATTGGCTGCCACATATTTGACGCAGTCTGGAAAGGCCTGGGCATGAAAGCGCCCCTGTCGGTCCAGGCCGAGGTACAAAAATCATGGGAAGACTCTGCCGAACGCCGGGCCGATACCTGGCCACAAGGCAACCATATCAAGTGGGTATTTCCGGGAAACGAACTCACCGAGTCGAATACCTTACCCCTAGAGTGGTTCGATGGAGAATTTTATCCACCTCAGGCAATCCGGGATTTAGTTACCGACGGGGAATACCCGGCCGAGTCGGCCATGCTGATTGGTAGTGAAGGGGCGTTGCTAATTCCCCATCAGAAAATGCCGGTTATATTCCCCACAGGTAAGGTGAAAGCGTATGTTAACCCGGCGTTGGAAGCGCGCAACCATTACCATCATTTTGTGGATGCCTGCCTGGGCGGTGAAAGAACAGATTCTTATTTTGCTCAGTCGGGTCCGATGACCGAGGCCGTTTTGTTGGGTACGGTGGCCATCCGCGTACCGGGCCAATTGTTAAAGTGGGATTCGGCACAAATGAAGTTTCCTAACTATCCGGCGGCTGATAAGTACCTACGTCGTACCTACCGTAAGGGGTGGGATGTCAAGGGAGTATAAGACCCCAGAGTGTCTTACACTGAAATAGGTTGTCAGATTTTCACCAAAATCGACAACTATGGAAGACCACATTCGCGACCTACTGAGTCGCTTTCAGTACAGTGAGCAGCTCCGAGAGACTGCTGTTTTTCGTATCCTCTTTGGCGGGGAAGAAGTAAGCCAGGTGATGGATGATTTAGGAATTCACAGTGGCCATACCCTGCGCAGCTGGGTCCAACTCTATCGCCGGAAGATGAAGACAGGCCTGCTAACTTTACCCGCCATGAAGCAAGCACAAAGGCGCGACATGGCCGCCTTAAAACAGCGAAATGAGGAGTTGGAACAGACTCTACAGCAAGCCAATTGGCTGATCCTAGCGCTCAACACGATGATTGAGACTGCTGAAAAAGAATTAAACGTGCCGATAAGAAAAAAGTCTGGCCGCATCGGCGGTCCGAACCAAACGGTCCTAAACCTTCGTGAAAACGAGATAGCAAAGGTGAGTGTCGGAAGCCTTTGCCGACTGTTTGGTGTGAGCCGACAAGCGTTTCACGCACGAAAACAACGCGCTCAGCGATCTGTGAGCCATGCGATGTTAGTACTGGATCTGGTGACGGCCCTCAGGCGATACGTTCCCGGATTGGGAACTCGGAAATTACATCTTCTGCTAGCAGAACCATTAGCCAAAAGTGGTATCAAATTAGGGCGTGACAAGTTGCACAAGATCTTGTACAATCATGCTATGGTTATCCGCCAGGGTCGACAGATGCCTCAGACCACTGACTCTAATCACCGCCTACAAAGATACCCTAACCTTTTATTGACAGGGCAATAACAGCGCCAAGGCAGGTTTGGGTTAGTGATATAACTTACTTGTATATTGGGTTGGGATTTGGCTATCTTTCGTTGATAACGGACGCTTATTCAAAGCTGATTGTGGGCTACTGTCTTCACCCATTCTTGACGGCGGAAGGCAGTCTAAAAGCCTTGGATATGGCTCTATTAACCCATTTGGAAAGGGAAGAAGAACTAATTCACCATTCCGATCGAGGCAATCAACATCGTAGTTTTGACTACGTTCGCAAGCTGAAAGGAGCCAATATTTTGATCAGTATGACTCAGCAAGGGGATCCCTATGAAAACGCCATCG
>JAQBNX010000603.1 GCA_028288385.1 Spirosoma sp. | reverse complement strand
GGGTGCCGTTTCAACCTGGCTGTTAACATCTACGCCATAGAGTTTCATGCCTTTCAGAGCCGCCAACTGATCGAGGTTGTCGAGGCCGATGCCGCCACTAATGAAAAATGGTTTATCGTTGTCGTAGCGGCTCAGGATGCTCCAGTCAAACGTGTGGCCGTTGCCGCCGGGCTGGTCACCCTTCGCATCGAACAGAAAAAAATCGCACTGGGCTTTGTAATTGTTCAGCATCGAAAAGTTGAATGATGCATCCACCCGAAACGCTTTGATAAGATTGATACCACGGTTTCGCAGGCTGCGGCAAAAGTCGGGGTTTTCGTTGCCATGTAGCTGAACGTACTGGAAGTCATATTTTTTGACAGTACGCAGAATGAACTCCGGACTGGCATTGACAAATACGCCTACCTTCCGAATGGAACGGGGTAGTGCCCTTACCACTTCTTCGTCTAACTCCTCGCCTACATAGCGGGGCGACTGATCGTAGAAAATAAACCCAATGAAGTCGGGACTAAGGGCGGCAATTTCCTTCAGGTTGTCGGCATCGCGCAAACCGCACACTTTAATTTTCATGGCTGTACGAGTTAGATAGGAATGGTTGTGGAATTGAACTGAGTAACTAAGCCCGCTAAGGCTGCGGCTGGATCCGGCGTTTTCATGAAGGCTTCGCCAATCAGAAAACCATCGAACCCGGCCTGAAAGAGGGTCCGCATGGTTTTGGCATCGTGCAGGCCGCTTTCGGTAATCTTCGCAAACGTATCAGGAATCCGCTCCACCAGCCGCAGGGACGTGTCAACGGATGTAACGAATGTTTTTAAATTTCGGTTGTTGACGCCCACCAGATCGACAGTATGCGTTAAGGAGCGGTCGAGTTCGTCCTCATCATGCACTTCCAGCAGCACCTGCATCCCCACGTTATGGGCCAGCTCGCTAAGGTCGATTATCTGCTGGGGCGTCAGGCAGGCCGCAATGAGCAATACGACGTCGGCTCCCCAGGCTTTGGCTTCGAGGATCTGATAATCATCCACAATGAAGTCTTTGCGCAGAATGGGGGTTTGCGGGTTAGCAAGCCGAGCAGCCTGCAAGTCGGCGGGGGTGCCACCAAAAAACGGTTCGTCCGTAAGCACCGACAAAACGGCGGCTCCGGCTTTTACATAACCCTGGGTGGTGGTTGTTACGTCGGCCTGGTCGTTGATTATGCCTTTGGAAGGAGATTTACGCTTAAACTCGGCAATAATACCAGTCGAACGAAAATCCTGAACTGCATCCCGCGCAGACAGCGGCATCCGCTTAAAATCGGGCATCAGCTCGAGCGCCGATATCGGAGTAGCCGCCATTCGCTCGGCAACTTCAATGCGTTTTTGGGCAACTATCTGGTCTAAAATCGTCATATCAACTCAACAGTGCCGGCCAAACAGCTTTATCACTGATGCCGCAGGGCTATTTTATCTCTATAAATCAGCCATACAGTGGCTGAATGAACGGTAAACACACCGATTACATCATTAATTTCCTGAAGCACCCCAATGCCCGACCACTTTCCAGCGACTCGCGGGCCATCGATACCGCATCCTCGCGGTTTTCAGCTTGACCAGCAGCCAGCAGCGCCATGGCCGAATTAGCCAAAACGACCTGTTTCTGAGCTGGTGTTGCTTCGTTGTTCAGTACGTTCATAAAAATACCGGCTGACTCGTCAATTGTTCGTCCTCCCGCCAGTAAATCGGCAGTTAACGGACTCATCCCCAGGTGCTTCGGTTCCAGTACTTGCTCCGTCCGGTTACTGATGACCTTAAAGGCACCCGTCAGCGAGATTTCATCGTAGCCATCCAGTGCGTGCAGGACCATAAATCGCTTGTCTGTCTGCTGATAAAGGTACGCATATAATCGAGCCAATTCAAGGCTGAACACCCCAACAAGCTGTTTTTGAGGCTGTGCGGGGTTCACCATCGGACCCAGCACATTGAAAAACGTTTTCACCCCAAGCTCTTTCCGAATGGGCCCAATGTTCTTCATGGCTGGGTGAAACAGGGGCGCGTGCAAAAAACAGATTCCAGCCGTTTCCATTTTGCGCTGTAACTCGCCCACATCGTTTGTGAACGTATAGCCGAGGTATTCCATGACCGTTGAGGAGCCAACCAGCGACGAAACGCCGTGGTTACCATGCTTGGCTACGCGTTGACCTGCACCGGCCACCACAAAAGACGACAGCGTCGAGATATTAAAGGTGTCCTTGCCATCGCCCCCGGTGCCACAGAGGTCCATGGGGTCATAGGCCGAGAGATCAACGGGAAGGCATAATTCGAGCATGGCATCGCGGAATCCTTCCAGTTCATCGACGTGCAGACTGCGCATCATGTATACGGTCAGAAAAGACGCAATCTGCGATGGGTTATACTCGCCCCGTCCAATGCCAATCAGCGTTTGCTTCGCCTGGTCTTTGGAGAGGGTCTTGTACTCGAACAAGTGGTTAAGGATTGCTTTCATAGTTTAATGAGTGAGCGGTCGTAATGATGCAAGATTGAGCAGTGTGGCTACTCATTTGGCAATAAGGACTATTCCTAGAGTTACCTACACCCATGCACGCTAATCTTTAAGCCAGTTTTGAATCATTTTCACGCCGTTCTCGGTCAGCACCGATTCGGGGTGGAACTGAAGACCACGCACATCATAACGCCTGTGTGCGAGGGCCATCACCCGTCCGTGATCATCTACGGCGGTGGTGCGCAGATCATCGGGCATGGAGCCGGGTACAACCGTCCACGAATGGTAGCGACCAACATTTAGTTCGTCGGGAATATCGGTGAAGAGCGATTCAGAACGGTCGGTAATGGTCGTCCGGTGTGCCACGCCGTGCAGCACATCGCCCAGGTTTTCGAGCGTAGCGCCATACACTTCGCCGATGCCCTGATGGCCGAGACAAATACCCAGAATGCTTTTGACTGGGCCATATTCCTGCACTAATTCCTGCATGATGCCCGCTTCGGAGGGAAGGCCCGGCCCCGGCGAGAGCAAGATCTTGTCATATGGCGCTACGTTGTCCAGCGCAATTTTGTTGTTTCGCACTACGTCGGGACGATGGCCTAATTCCCGCAGTATGTAGACGAGGTTGTAGGTAAACGAATCGTAGTTATCTAGATCGAGGACTTTCATAGTGCTTTTGCCTGGTCAATCGCCATTCGTAAGGCGGCTAGTTTGTTATGTACTTCCTGCAATTCGCTTTCTACTACGGATTTAGCCACTACGCCGGCCCCCGCCTGGTAATAAAGCGTGTTGTTTTTACTCATAAACGTGCGAATCATAATGGCGTGGTTGAACTCGCCGTCGAAGCCCATGTAACCAATGCTGCCCGAATAAAAGGAACGGCTCAGGCTCTCGTAGCGGTCAATGAGCTGCATGGCGTTGTGCTTGGGAGCGCCCGACAGCGTACCGGCCGGAAAGGTTTCGGCCACAATCTGGAGCGGGTCGGCCTCGGCGGTAAGATCGCCGACGACCTTCGAGACAAGATGGATAACATGCGAGTAGTACTGTACCTCTTTGAAGGTCTCCACTTTCACGACGTCGCAGTTGCGACTGAGATCGTTACGTGCCAGATCAACCAGCATGACGTGTTCGGCCGATTCTTTGGGGTCATCGTAGAGTTTCTGGGCCAGTTCGGCATCGTGAATGTCGTCGCCGGTGCGCCGGAACGTACCGGCAATGGGGTAAATGGTGGCTTTGCGGTCTTTAACGACAATCTGCGATTCGGGCGAGGAGCCGAAGATTTTATAGTTGCCATAATCGAAATAAAACAGGTATGGCGATGGGTTGAGCGACCGTAAGGACCGGTACACATTGAACTCGTCGCCCAGAAACGGCGTCTCGAACCGCCGGGACAAGACAATCTGGAACACGTCGCCCCGCTGGCAATGGTCTTTTCCTTTCTGAATTACCGCCCGGAACTCATCATCCGTGAAGTTCGACTCTTCTGGCCCGGCTGGGCTAAATGTATAGGTTGGGTAGTTCCGGCCTGTAATCAGGTCACTGATGTCGTTTAGCGTGTCGGCTGTTTCGGGGTCACCATCACCTAGATAGCTGTGTTCGAACAGATAGAGCTCATCTTTGAAATGATTAATGGCAATAACGTAGCGATAAACCGTAAAAACGGCGGCTGGTATTTGATTCTCCGCTGGCACCGGCGCATGGAGCGTAATGTCTTCAAAACTCTGTACGGCCGGGTAGCCAAAGTACCCAAACAGCCCGTTGTTGATGAACGGAAACGGCGCTTTCTCATGCCTAAAACTGTCTTTGAAGCCTTGCAGGGCTTCTAGCATCTTGTCCGGTGCCAGCTCATTTGTGGACTCAGCCTCGCCCGGCATCTGTACCGTCAGCAGCTGTGTTTCATACGAAAAGCGGGCAACAGGGTCAAACGCGATGTAAGAGAAGCTATTGTCATTGCCGTGGTAGTCTGAGCTTTCCAGCAGAATGCTGTTTCGGTATCGGTCGCGGATGCGCAGATAAATACTAACCGGCGTGATGATGTCGGCCAGCATGCGTTTGTGCCGACTGACAACGCGGTAGGTTTTAACGGGCGTAGTAAGGGTTTCCATAATTTTTAAATTAATGCTAAAAAAAAGGCTCACCGGGATGTCGGTGAGCCTTTGTATATATGTTGATAAACAACAATAGTGGCAACCTTCATCCCAAATGAGAAGAATGCCACCACCAAATCATGTTTACCGAGTAATTCACGAGTTCTACTGTTTTTGTCTTTATTGGTTCCTGTGTCGGGGTGGCGGGATTCGAACCCACGACCTCTACGTCCCGAACGTAGCACGCTACCAGGCTGCGCTACACCCCGAATGGGGTCACAAATATAAATTGATTGTTTTTATTTGGATGCATTGAGCACTAATTTTTTACGGATAAAATTCGCCAGGTCGTGGGGTACCTCCCACGGCAGCAGGTGCCCCGCGCCCCAACAGATTTCTATCGTAGCGGCTGGCAGATAGGGGAGGGTCAATCTGGGTTGCACAGCGGGCGGGAGCGCGCGGTCTTCTGAACCTACGATAATATGGATGGGAGTTTTAACCCCAGCCATCCGGTCCGAAATATCTTCTTTGCTGCCCGCTAGCAGCCAGGAGTCCCAGGCTAATTTGCCCGTCCGCAGATCGTCGGCAATAATTTGCTCCCTGATGGCCCTGGATACGGGTACTTCCGTCGTGTTTTTAAGTGTATGTTCGGCGGCCGCTCGCTGGCCGTGGCTTGTCAGCAGTCTTTGCCGCTCATCGTCTGGGATGGGTTCGGGAAGGGGAGGAGAGGGCGAGATCAGTAACAATGATTGCAACCCAACTGGTTGCCGACTCGCCAGTGCCAGCGCTACCTTACCGCTCATGGAATGGCCTATCAACACAAAGTCTTCAACGTCGTTTAACTGCACGACGTCAAGTATATCGTCGGCCATATCGTCAACGGTATAGCCGGTTGCGGGTGAGTCGGAGTCGCCGTGACCGCGCAGATCGATGGCAATGCACCGGAAGTCGTCCGAGAGTTGGCTCATTACGTCCAGCCACTCCTGCGCCGACCCGCCAAAATAATGCAGGAATATCAGCGTCAATGAGCCACTGCCCTCTTCCAGTGTATGTAGTGGAATACGGGCTACCACTTCGGATATCATATGGCTACTTTAAGCCGGGCCGGGCGATCGGTTACTTCGAGCATTTCGGCATGAGGCACAATGGTGATCTGGCCAAACTGCTTCAATAGGTTCTTATACGCTTCGCATACCGGCCGTGGCTTGCGGTCAAGATCATACAGCCCACATTCGTTGACGTGATTTTTTACCTCGGCGAGCTCAATGTCCCAGTCGATCTGATCGATGAGGCTATACCAGGTGAAACCCAGCACCGGAATACCATCCCGGCGCATGCGCATGATACTGATCCACTGCTTATAAAGCCACATAACGGCCTGGTCGGCTTCGAACACGTTCGTTTCGGTGTGCATCACGGGTAACTTATACCGCTCGTAATAGTCTTTTGTAATCTCATACCAGCCCAATACGTCCATCGATGTTTGAATGCTGCCGTCGGGTAGTCTGATCCGCTCGTTCCGGCCGTAGTAGTCGTTGCCCATGATCTGGTAACCGGGTGGTTTTCCAGCCATGAACCAGTCGTATTCTTTTCGGGTCATGCCGTTGTCGAGCAGGTA
>JAQBNX010000566.1 GCA_028288385.1 Spirosoma sp. | reverse complement strand
CCAGTCGCAGGGACAAACCCCCACGAATTTTTCCTTTAGCGATTACCAGACCGATAACTTCTTTGATGAGATGTTCGCCACCAACGAGCAGGTCCGGTCGGGCTACGTACCGTTTCGTCAGCGCGTTGAGCAACTGACCTGCGACGATTTTATTGGACGACAACACGCGGCCGAACGCGCCCTGATGAGCATGGGCATTACGTTCAATGTCTACTCAGAAGGCGAGGGCACCGAACGGATCATGCCCATCGACATCATCCCGCGCGTAATCGAGTCGGCCGAGTGGGGCCGACTCGAAGCCGGGCTGATTCAGCGCATCAAAGCCATTAACCTGTTTATCGACGACGTTTATAACGAGCAGCGCATCCTGAATGATGGCATAGTCCCACGTGACCTGATCGAGTCGAGTAAGTCCTTTTTGCCGGCCTGCATGGGTGTTCACCCATCAAAAGGTATTTGGTGCCACATTACCGGAACCGACCTGATTCGGGGTGCCGATGGTCAGTTTATGGTGCTCGAAGATAACCTGCGCTGCCCATCGGGGGTGTCGTATATGCTCGAAAACCGCGAACTGACCAAACAGACCTTTCCCGAAGTGCTGGCTCAGACGGGTGTTCGGCCCGTATCGGACTATCCGACGCGGCTGCTCCAGATGCTTCAGTTCATTGCCGACCGGCCCAATCCAACCGTTGTTGTGCTGACACCGGGCATCTATAACTCCGCCTATTTCGAGCATTCCTATTTAGCGCAGCAGATGGGTGTCGAACTGGTCGAAGCGCGTGACCTGGTGGTGTCGGGTGGGTATGTGAAGATGCGAACGACAAAAGGATTTCAAATAGTGGACGTAATATACCGGCGTATCGACGATACGTTCCTGGACCCCAAGGCGTTCAACCCCGATTCTATGATTGGCATACCTGGCATTTTTGAGGTGTACAAAAAAGGACGTGTGGCGCTGGCCAATGCCCCGGGCACGGGCGTTGCCGACGACAAAGTGATTTATGCCTACGTTCCGCGCATTATTCAGTATTATTTGGGTGAGGAAGCCATAATCCCCAACGTCAAAACGTATATCTGCCGCGAGGAGGAAGACTGCCGGTACGTCATGGAAAACATTGCGCAACTGGTGGTCAAGGAAGCCAACGAAGCAGGTGGATACGGGATGCTTATCGGGCCTAAATCCACCCCGGAGGAGCATGATCTGTTTCGCAAAAAAATTCAGGAGAACCCACGTAACTACATTGCCCAGCCAACCATATCGCTTTCGCGGGTGCCGTGCATCGTGGGCGATCATGCCGAGGGCCGACACGTCGATTTACGACCCTATATCCTGTACGGAGATGGGGTTAACGTCATCCCCGGTGGGCTGACCCGCGTAGCTCTGCGTAAGGGATCGCTGGTGGTAAATTCCTCGCAGGGCGGGGGTGGCAAGGATACGTGGGTTTTATATTAATGATAAAGGATGAACTATGATTGGTAAATTAGCCCGCTCATTGGCGTTTATCATTCATCGTTCATCATTCTTTTGCCTGACTTATCCATCATTATTGTTAATTACCGAACACCCCAGCTTATCCTGGATTGTTTGGCGTCGGTATATCGATTTACGAACGGTATCTCATTCGAGGTTATTATAGTCGATAATCAATCGGAAGACAATAGCCGTCTCCTGATTGAGACGGCCTATCCGGCTGTTCGCTGGTACGATATGGGGTATAATTCGGGTTTTGCACGGGCCAACAACGTTGGTATCCGGCAGGCTCTGGGTCGTAACATTCTTCTGCTCAACTCCGACACACTCCTACTCCATAACCTGCTGGCCCGCTGCGTGCGACTGCTTGACGAGCGCCCCGAGGTAGCGGCTGTAAGTGCGCAGCAACTGGGCCGCGACCGGAAGATTCGCCCCAATCTCTACACAACCTTTAGTCAAATGCGACGGGCATTTTACATACTGCCCGGACGAGCCGCTAAGAACCTCCTGGAAAAACTGTTTCCCGACCCGACTTACAATGATCCTGACCAGGTCGAGTGGCTGTCGGGAGCCTTTCTAATGACGCGCTTAACGACTATCCAGAAAGCCGGTGCCCTGGACGAACAGTTTTTTATGTATGGCGAAGACGTTGAGTGGGGTTACCGGCTGGGGAAGCAGGGTAAAATGATCCTGCTGCGCGATGCCAGTTTTGTGCATCTTGAATATGGAAGCAGCCCTGATAATCAGCAGCATGTGGTTACTTACATCAATCGGTTTAAACCACAAATTCAGGTGTCTCAACTGCTGTGGATTCGAAAACAGTATGGCGTGGGGGCTTATCTAATCCTCATGCTGCATTACCTGACGATGCTGCCGCTGGTATTCTTAGGGAAAATGGCGATAAACCTCCGCAACCGGCACCCGCTATTGGCTGAACTGGAAAATCAGAAGGCGTTTACCCGGCAGGTGAAGATTTTCTGTTCATTCTTCTGGCGGACGCTTTTCAACCGACCGGGGCTGTTTAAGGTTTGAGTGTTAGCCGCTGGAAATAGCTGTCTACATCACCAATCAATTGGGGCTAATTGCTTGCTGGTCAAATATTCGTTGGCCTGGCTGAAATGCTTGTTGCCAAACCAGCCACCCCATTGTGCGGCCATGGGCGAAGGGTGTTTGGCTTTCAGAACAAGGTGTTTTTTACTGTCGATTACCGCGCCTTTTTTTTGTGCATAAGCACCCCAAAGCATAAATACGACGTGCTGCTTCTGATCGGAAATGAGTTTGATGACTTCGTCAGTGAAGGTTTCCCAGCCCTTGCCCTGGTGCGAACCGGCCTGCCCCGCCCGCACGGTGAGTGTCGAGTTGAGCAACATGACGCCCTGATTTGCCCACCGTTCAAGATTGCCCGATTTGGGCACCGGCTTGCCGAGGTCATCCTGAATCTCCTTAAAAATGTTGACCAGTGAGGGGGGCTTCCCCACGCCATCGGCCACCGAAAACGCAAGTCCATTGGCCTGCCCTTCGCCATGATACGGGTCCTGACCCAGAATTACCACCCGCGCGTTGTCAAAGCTGCACTGCTCGAAGGCAT
>JAQBNX010000530.1 GCA_028288385.1 Spirosoma sp. | reverse complement strand
GTTGAATGGCGTAAAAAGCGTTGGTGTGCGGTATGTTGGCATAGGCTGTCGAGCACTCATTGAAAAAGTATGGTTGAGCGATTGTATCCGCAAATTACGACCTATAATAGCTGAGTTTAACCAGCGGTCAGCTTAACATTTTTTTAACGGACGATTCGCTTTGGCCGCTTAAAGGGAAATTTAACCGTTTAAGTACTTTGTAATGCACAGTACCATCCGTAGCATATATCTTTGTTTCACCAACCGGGAGATATCCGGTAAAATTTTAACTCATACAAAAATCAAATAATTATGAAAACGCTCGCCAAATCCCTATTCCTGGCCCTGTCGCTGTCCCTTGTTGCTATTTCAATAAGCAGCGCTAAACCTGGCCGCCCGGCCGTATCAACTTTCAAAACCGGCATCTATACGTCGGTTAGTGGCAAACTCCACATTGCCCTGGACAAACAGAGTGGTGGCCCAGTCGATATCCGGCTGAAGAGTTCAACAGGGGATCTGCTCTACAACCGGCACCTGGGTAAGAACGAGACCACGTTGCGTACGCGTTTAAACCTGGACAACCTGACCGATGGTGACTACGTACTAGAAATTACGAATGGTATAGAAAAGACAAGCCAGACAATCACGATCAAAACTGAACAACCCACGTCGTTTGGGCGAATCATTCAAACTCAACCCATTGCGCTTAATAACTGAGCGCGCCTATAAACAACCGCCGTTTGGCGTCAATAAAAAGCCGCATCAATCTGATTGATGCGGCTTTTTGTTGAGTGTCGATGGTAAATCTGTATTAGTCTGGTAGTTTCCGGTTGTTGCTGAGTTTACCTGACTGAAAGGCTGGTCATTCATGATGTAACGCTGATTGCCCTATGTTTACTGGCCGTTGTGGGTAAAATTTCCGTTAAAAGACATTGTTGACGTTGTATGTGCGATTGAAAAAAATTTGCCTGAACGCCCGGTTATAACAGGCACAGTATGCCAATGCTCTTAACAGGTTTATTACAAGTCAAAAGTACCCAAAATCTGTAACCTAACTCTTTAACCGAATGGGCTGCAACAATAGAGTGAAAGAGTGAAATTTCTAACATCGTAACATTGTCAATGCAATTATTAAACAGAGTGCGGAAATCTGGTATCTATTGCAACTAATAATTACCTCAACAGTCTTTTTCTTAACTGCTTACGCCTTCCGTGAAACTCTTTGAGAACACCACCGTCATTATTACCGGGGCTGGCTCTGGCATCGGTCGTCAACTCACCATTCAGGCCGCAGCCGATGGAGCGCACGTCATTGCTACCGATGTGAACGAAGTTGGCCTGGCTGAGACAAAGCAACTGGCCTCGGGCAACGTAATGACAGCCCGTCTGGACGTATCGGATGCCGACGCAATCCGCACCTTTGCCGACCAAACCATTCCTACATTGGCTGACCGGCGGTTAATTCTGGTTAATAATGCAGGCGTAGCGTTAGGCAGCGGTCCATTTTCTGAAACTGCACTGACCGATTTTGAGTGGCTGCTCAGTATTAATCTGTGGGGCGTGGTCAGGATGACAAAGGCTTTTTTACCTTATATGATGGCACAGAAAGGCAGACGGAGTGATGGCAAGCCCGGCAGCCACATTGTAAATCTGTCCAGCGTATTTGGCCTGGCGGGAGTCATGAACCAGTCGGCCTATTGCACAGCCAAGTTCGGCGTTCGGGGTTTCTCAGATGTACTAAGGATGGAGTTGCTGGATACAAACATTGGCATAACGTGTGTGCATCCGGGTGGCATAAAAACCAACATTGCCCAAAACGCCCGCATTGGCCAGGGCGGCTTTGTAACCCAGTCCATGCACCAGCAGGGTTCCATCAGTTTCGAGAAAGCGGCTAAAACCACACCACAGGAAGCGGCCAGACAAATCTGGAACGGTGTTCGCCAAAACAAAGCCCGTGTTCTGATTGGAGCAGATGCCCACCTCATTGAGTGGGTAACGAGGCTTTTTCCAACGCGCTACGTCCGGTTCATGCGCCAACAGATTGAAAAGGCATTCGGAACAGAGGGTTAAGGTGCAATCAGAAAGGGTTCTCATTTTTCTCCCAATTGCACCACCAATGCTTGGTTGGGCCTCCCGCTTTTTTTCTAACTTTCCGCCCCTGTTCGCGTTCAACCCTGTAACCGCTCCGCATACCAAATGGCAAAACGCAAAACCACGTCGTCACCCGCTGAATCTGCCCTACAACCGGCTACGGCTGAAAAAACCGGTAATTCGTCCGTAGCCGATTCGTCTGCCCCTAGTCCTCCCTCTATTTATTCCCGCTTTTCCGACTTCGACGTTCACTTGTTTCGAGCGGGCAAGCACCAGAAACTATACGAAAAATTTGGATCGCACGTCGTTGAACTTAATGGCGTTATAGGTACGTACTTTGCTGTTTGGGCACCATCCGCCCGCTACGTTGCTGTGATTGGTAACTTCAACGGCTGGGACAAAGGCAGTGCACCGATGGCCGTTCGCTGGGATTCGTCGGGTATCTGGGAAACCTTTATCCCGCATATTGGCCGGGGTGAACCCTATAAATATTTTATCGTTCACGAAAGCGGGCGCGAACTGGAAAAGGGCGACCCCTATGCCCATTGGTGGGAACTACCGCCCAAAACGGCGTCGGTGGTTTGGGATACGTACCACGAATGGCAGGATGGCGAGTGGATGGCCAACCGCAGCGCTAAAAACGCCCTCAATGCCCCCTTTTCTGTCTACGAAATGCATATGTCGTCGTGGCGACGTGATCCCAGCAACCCCGACCGTGAACTGACCTACGGAGAAATTGCTGATGCACTCGTGCCCTATTTGCAGGACATGGGCTTTACGCACGTTGAGTTTATGCCGGTTATGCAGTATCCGTATGCACCGTCGTGGGGGTACCAGATCACCGGATACTATGCACCGAGCAGCCGGTTTGGCACCCCACAGGAGTTTATGCAGCTCATTGAACGGCTGCACCAGGCGGGCATTGGCGTCCTGCTGGACTGGGTTCCTTCTCACTTCCCTGGCGACGCCCACGGACTGTATGAATTTGACGGTTCGCACCTCTACGAAAATCCTGACCTGCGGAAAGGCTACCACCCCGACTGGAAAAGTTATATTTTTAACTATGGGCGTCCTGAAGTTCGCTCATTCCTCATTTCCAACGCCATGTTCTGGCTCGACCGCTGCCATGCCGATGGTCTGCGGGTGGATGCCGTGGCGTCCATGCTGTACCTGGACTACTCCCGGAACGAGGGCGAGTGGGAACCTAACGCATTTGGTGGCCGCGAAAACCTGGATGTCATATCGCTGTTCAAGGAAATTAACGAAGCTATTTACGCTCAGTTTCCCGATACACAAGTCATTGCTGAAGAGTCAACATCGTTTCCGGGCGTGTCGCGACCCGTGTACATGGGCGGGTTGGGCTTTGGCATGAAGTGGATGATGGGCTGGATGAACGACACGTTACGGTACTTTGAGCGCGACCCGGCCTTCCGTAAATTCCACCAGGATAACCTGACTTTCAGCACCGTATACGCCTTCACCGAAAACTTCATGCTGCCGCTCTCGCACGATGAAGTCGTGTATGGGAAAGAATCGCTGATTAACAAAATGCCCGGCGACGAATGGCAGCGCTTTGCCAACCTTCGGCTGTTGTTCAGCTATATGTTCACCCACTCCGGCACAAAACTCCTGTTTATGGGGGGTGAGTTTGGGCAGACTTCGGAGTGGAAGTACGACGCCAGTCTCGATTGGCACCTGCTTGAGTTTGCTCCCCATAAAGGCGTAGCCGCCTGCGTAAAGGCACTTAACAACCTGTATAAAAGCGAACCGGCCCTGTATGAGCGTACCTTCACTGCCGACGGCTTCGAGTGGATCGATACGTCGGATCGCGAAAACAGTATCGTTACCTACGCCCGTAATGGCAATAACCCTTCAGATACGCTGCTCATTGTGCTCAACATGACACCCATTCCTCGGGCCGACTACCGCATTGGTGTGCCGTCGGCGGGTACCTACCGTGAAATTTTCAACAGCGATGCCCATGAATTCCACGGCAGTGGCGTTATGAATACGGCTCCTGTTGAGAGTGATGAGGCCAGGTGGCATGGTCGGTCGCAGTCGATTCGGCTCAACATCCCACCTCTGGGCGCAGTCGTGCTCAAAATGGTCAGTTAACATGGAGTGCGTGGTGGAGAAAACAAGCTGCCACGCACTCACTTAAATACCCGAGCTTTTTACCACGCTATTATTGCCCGTTAAAACGGTTCGCTCAATCTGCATGAAAAAAACACTTATCGCGTTATTGACGCTGTTCTCTATTTATGGCTATAGCCAATCGCCGGTATCGACCCGACTAAGCAGCGGTTACGAACTGGGTATGGCTTATTCTATCGATCACTATAATCCATCGCTGGGGTATTATCAGGTAATCAATATTGGTGAGCGTAAGCTGATCTCCTTTGGCTGGACAGCCCGCCTGGGCGCATTCTACGGCGACAACATAAATTATTACACCGCTCCTGCCCGACTGACGCGGGGCGAAACCGGCTTAGGTGCTTTGTCGGCCCCCCTGATCACCAACAATATCGATACACTGCGCTTCGACCTGGCCAGCATGACTTCGCTAAACGTAGGCGTTCGGTTGCAGTTTAATCTGGGGCGGGTGGAGTTAGGGGCCAGCGCCGATCTACTCGGGTTGACGCTGGGCCGCCGACGTACCGCTATTTATCGCTCGTCAACGGGGCGGTTTGCAACGGGCGATTCCGTCAGCGCTCCATTTCAGGGCGCCAATGCGTTGCAGCGAGCCCACCCAAGCTATCTGAACCTGCGTCTCCTGGGCGACAACGACAGAGGTACGCTGTCAACCGAAGTGTATGTGCGCTTTCATCTGGGCCAGCGCCTGGCTGTCAAAGGGGGTTACCAATGGCTTACTTCTGAGTATACGGTTCTGAACCGCGATATCATTGCCGACAACAACCGTTTCCGCAACCGGTCGGGCATGGTGTATCTTGGTCTTACGTTTCCTATCTTTTACTGACACGGGTAACCATACGCTCAGCGGAACCTAATTAGGGCTTAAACCTCTACGGGCTTCAAATCGAAGTACGTCTCGAATATAGCCGCACCAACTTCATTCGTACGGGTTTGGAACGTATCAAGATACTGATGAAGACCCGCTTTGAAAATATCTTTTGTTTCGGTGAATTCAATGTCAGTCCGGAGTTTGCTGAGTGTGCGTTCGGCAGAATTCGCGAATCCATGCGTGATGTTGTTGCCCGATATTTCGTAAAGGGAAAGTTCGGCCTGCCGGATGCAGTGGGCCGCAGCACGCGGAAACATTTTATCCAGAATCAGAAACTCAACGATGCTCGAGGGCGTCAGGGACCGATACTGCTGGCGGTGCATGTTATAGGCGCTGACCGACTTCAGCACGGCCGACCAGATCATTAGATCAAGCGTCGATCCAATGGCATCGACTTCGGGCAGCAACGTAAAATATTTGACGTCCAGGAAGCGTGATGTCTTATCGGCCCGCTCCAGAAAACGCCCAAGCCGCCCAAAATGCCATGCCTCATTGCGGGTAATGGTTGCGTCAATAATGCCGTAGAACAGTTGTGTCCCATTACGTATATCCACAAAGAAACTTTGGGTCTGGCTTTGTCCCCACTGCTGCTTGGGAGCCGTGTCGCGCACCATCAGGTAAAACTGATTAAGGTGTTCCCACATTTCCTTTGAAATGGCCTCGCGAATGGTGCGGGCGTTCTCGCGGGCATTGCTCAAACAGGCCACAATAGAGTTGGGATTGCGCTTATCAAAGGTCATAAACTGAATGACATTTTCGCGCGTGGGTTCTTTGTAATACCGGGCAAACAGCTTATCGTCGGCCGTAGCGATCAGCAACGGCTGCCACTGTTGATCCACATTAGGGGGCAGGTCGAGGGCAAGGTTGAAATTGACGCTCATAAAGCGGGCATAGTTTTCGGCCCGTTCAATGTAGCGATGCATCCAGTAAACAGAGTTGGCAACGCGGCTCAGCATAAGGTGTTAGCGAAAAATTACAGGAGGGGATACGGACAAAAATAGCCGTTGGTGGTTATTTTACAAGTAATATGCAGGCCGTTGTTTCTTTTCCAATTGTATTCAGTCGCTATTGACTTATTTTTTCGCTTTTCAGTCCCTATGATGCACAAATTGATTTTTTCGCTGGCTCTCAGTACGCTGCTGATTACTACCGTCTTTGCCGAAGGTAGCCCGGCCAAACCCAATCCGACTAAACCTAACGTGGCCAAACCGTCTACCAAGTTGTATGAAATGCGTATTTACTATCCCACACCAGGTAAATACGCTGAGATTGTAGATCGGTTCCGGCAGTACACAACCAAGATTTTTGCCAAACATGGCATGGAAAACATTGGCTA
>JAQBNX010000718.1 GCA_028288385.1 Spirosoma sp. | reverse complement strand
GGTCAGACCATCCACGGCCAACGCCCAGACATGATCCGACACGTTCCTGCGTATCAGGACCAGCACCCGCCGCGCCTCCTCCCCGTCGAGCGCCTGTCGGGCCGTGCCGTCAATTCCTGTCCCCGGAACCGCCGTGATCCATGACTCCCACGCGGGCACTTCACCGGTCTCGGGATTGGGAGCCGGTTCCACGGTGCTGCGGGCCACTTCCCGGCGGATCCACGCGGCGCAGATATTGTTCGTGATTCCCTGCACCCAGCCCTCAAACGGGACTCCGGGAAGGGGACGGTACCGACCCCGGACGAGGGCCTCCCACACCGCCAGCCGGATGTCCTGCAGCACGTCCTCAACATCCCCGGCCCGCCCGATACGCGCCAGACGGGAATAGACATAGCCGTGCACATTGCCCACGGCCACCATGATCAGGTCGACCGGTACTGCCTCCCCGCGGCCCCCACGCAAAGCGGGGTCAACGGAAGGAGCATCCAAGGAGAGGTGGCCGGTTCGGTCCAGCCTGGTTTCGACGTTCATCGTCTTCACCGCTTCGAATTTGCAGACGTTCGACTGTTCCGGCTCCCGCAGGAGCGGTACCGATGGCGTGTACCTCTGGAAGGCAACCACCATCAAAAATCGATATTAGCTATTTTCATGAATAGCATAGATATTGTCAAGGTCTATAACACTGCTTTTGCCCGGGGGTTGGGGAAGAATGGTTTTCATGCCGCGGATATCCCAGCCCCAGGACGAGGCCTGGACACCCGACGTCGAGGCAGCCATCGCGACGTTCGGCAATAGGTCGCGCAATGAGGTCCTGCGCTACCTATCCGCACACGGACCGGCGACCCGCGGAGACATCGTCGCAGCGGTAAGTGTTGGGGACCCGAGTGTAGCCAAGCACCTGCTCGTCCTGGAGGACACCGGGGCGATCACCGTGGACGTGGAACCGGGGCGGCGGCATGGCCGAGCCCCGAGGTATTCAGTGAATGAGGACCGGCTCAAGGAGCTGTTGGCGGCCCATCTTCGCTACCTGTTGGGTCAGTAGCTTCCGGACCCCGGCCGACGGGGCTGCGGGCAATGTCCTCGTTGAGGTACCCGGAGATGGCCCTGAGGGTGCCGGGGGAAACGTCCCCCAAGGTGCGCACGGCAAAGGACTTCACCCGGGCCGCGCGGAGTGCCTTGACGAACTCGAGCTGTGACTCGATGCGGTCCGGCAGGTCCGTTCCTTCAAGGTCCAGCAGATAGGCCGGCTCGATGCCGAAAATACTGCACAGTCCGGCCAGCAGTTCGGGACTGCGGACCAGCCGGTCCGATCCGTCCTTCATATAGAACCAGCGGGCACGCGACAGCCGGATCCGCCGGCCGGCCAGTTCCTTCTGGATCTCCCGAAACGTCACCGGGCGGCCCCGCTCAGCCTCCACGACATCCAGCAGGAGATTCAGCCGCCGGGCCAGCCGGACCTGCGGGGACAACGGCATGTCCTGTCCCGCCTCGTCCTTCGACATGACCACACCCTCCGACGTCAGCTCCGGCGACACCAGGACACGCTAATCAGTGCCGATCTCCCGTTCAGTATCGGGGAAGTGCCCCGGACGATCAATCCACTGCCAGCCATGACCGCAAGCCGGCCGGCCAACCCCTTTCGGGAGCTTCAAGCACGGCGTACATTGGTGTGCTGTAGACGGGTCCAAATTTCTGATCTCTTCGCGAGGTATGGTGCCCATGTTCCACATCCTGATGAACCCCACACGGACTCGGATCATGCGGTTCCTCGCACTGAACGGACCGTCAGACCGGAACCGCATCAGCGCCCGCCTCGGCATTTCCCCGTCGGCGGCAGGCCACCACATGGCTGTCCTGGAACACGCCGGCCTCATCCAACGACGGCCGGACACCAAAACCAACATCACCCGCGGGGTTCCGTTCGAGGCGGACAAGTATGCAATCCAGGGCTATATCCGTGCCATCGCCGAACATCTGCTCAGTATCGACGCCGCGCCCGAGGATCAGGGCTGATGGCCCGTTCATGTCGTCACCACCCACCCGCGACATGAAACAGGCACAGAAACCCAGCGACCGGGCAACGCAGGGATGCCACCGGGCCAGAGGAGCCAACCATGATCACCCGTCCAAAGACCACCGACAAGGAAAAAGACCTGCCGCTCGAACAGTGGCTATCCCCAAAAGACATCTGCCAACTGCTTAAGATCCCCGAGCAGACCTTCTACCAATGGCGCGCGAAGCAGTCCGGACCCCGGGCTCACCGGATTGGCCGACACCTGCGCATCAGCAGAACCGACTACGAAGCCTGGTTGTCCTCCCGGCAGGAGACCTGAGAAACCGCCATGCCACCGTCCGGCAGCTCCGCCCCCTGGCGCGATCCTGCAGCCATTGGCTCAGCCCTCCGCAGGGGATCGCGCAGGCCGGGACTACACACCGGTTGTCCCTTCTGAATTCCAGTGTCGCTGGGCGGGGCCTGCGTGCAACCGGGGCGCTCCGCGCCGTCATTCCTCCCAAAATTCTTCCTCGGCGCTCCTCCGTCGCTTATTTCCTCGGAAGACTTATGGCCCCTGACCGGTACCCCCCGTTGCGCTCCGGCCCCTCAGCCCAGCGGTCGCTCCGCTATCAGAAGCACCGCCGGGAACCGACACCGACACCCATCAGTGAGAAGGAGCAGGTCATGGAAGCCCTGAGCACCAACACAGCCGCTGACTTGATCAGCTTGGTCCACCACGCCCCTGGCTTCCGTCCCCGCGAAAGCCTGGTCTGTGTCAGCCTGAACAGGAACCAGGTCGGAGCAACCCTGCGAATCGACCTCCCCGCCGAGGAAACGGATCCCTGGCCGTGCGCCAGGAAAACGACCGACTGCCTCAGCAACGACCCCGAAGCAACCACCGCCTTGTTCCTCCTCTACACCGCTGTCTCAGGACAACCCGGCGCCGCGAAACCCATCCAAGGCCTGATCCTGCCCGCACCCGCAGTCCTGCCACTGACAACACCCACCGACGGGATCGCAGCCGACGTGGAACGGACCATACAGGTCCTCATAGCCCTGCCCCGCCACCAACTCCTCACCAGCGCGAGGACGCTATGGAACGAACTCCTCGACCACGGAAACTACCCCACAAACGAACAGGCTACCCAGCTCCTCAGTTACTTCCAGTTACCCGAGCTCCGGGACTTGCTCATGGCCGACATGCCCGGCATCAACGAACCCCCAATACAGATCCTCCTCGCCCGGACACATGCCAGCCCGCACTGGGAACGCGTCGACTGGGCCGAACAACTCCTCATCCACCTCTACACGCACGACCCGACTGAGCACTCAGCACCCGTCCTCACAGCCGTCAGCCTGCTCAGCTGGTGGGAAGGCAAAGGCAGCAAAGCGCTTCAATTTACCCAGCTCGCCCTCGAACTCAACCCCAAATTCACGCCCGCACACCTGATCCAACAAATGCTGCAGGCCGGCCTCATCGCCCCTGGGCCAAGACCCGACAACAAGCCCACCGGGCACCGTGATCACGACTCCCTAAACCTCACTTGTGTTCGAACATAAGTTCTATACTCGGTGCGTGGTGAAGCGCGGAACTCCTGAGGACATGGATCGCATGATGACCCGCATGGACCCCGAGCAGCCCCGGCCAATCGATGATCCGGCTCCCGTCAACGACTTCCCGAAATACGGACGCTCTGGCTGGTGAAGGCAGGCGAGCTGTACGGCAAGGCCGCTGCCTGAACAGCACGCTACCGGCTGATCGAGTAGTTAGATGCTTCAGGCAAGTACCACATCGGCTGGGCCCGATCCTTGAGCATCAGGCGCGTGCAGCCGGATGAGTGGAAGGGGTGGCAAAGGGCCCTAGCATTTCGCCAGCCGCGTGATGGGCGAGTAGAGACAAGGCCATTAGTAGAAGATACCCTCCGGACAATTGACGGGTGCGCCGTGGAGGGACAAACCTTGAGCTTAATCCCGAACAGTGAAACCAGGGGCGGATATGGAGCACGCTGACCCCAGGGATGAGAGTTTCGGCCATGATGTCCGGGTCATCCCGGTGCAGCAACTTGGATGTCTTTCAATAGGCCGGCACCGTCAGTGATCGTCGTTGGGATTCATCGCGAGGAGCGAACTGGCTCAGCGTCACAGGTCTTGTAGTCCCCGTCGATCGCTGCCTGCCTGACGGGAAGCACCGGTAAAGTCTCTAGGAGTGTCGAAACATGGAGGACAGTTGACCAAGTCACTGCTGGAGCAGTTGCCCGGCATCGTTGCGGACGGCAAACGCCGGGCGTCCCAGTACCTAGAACAGCTGGAGGGACGCAACCGCGTCACGCTCCAGACACGCGAGCTGGTTATCCCGAGCAAGGACGTCAGCGATGACGACCTGCTTCGCCAGATGCGACGCGTGGAGTCCGAGGGCCAGCAGCCCAACCAACTGATCTACGGCGACAACATGTTGGCGATGGCCGCGCTCCTAGCGGGAGATGCGGAGCGTCCCTCGATGCGCGGCACGTTCGACCTTATATACATTGATCCGCCATTTGATTCCAAGGCCGACTACCGGACAAGCATCACACTTCCCGGCACCACCATCGACCAGAAGCCGACGGTCCTTGAGCAGTTCGCCTACTCTGATACGTGGTCGGACGGAACGGCGTCATACCTCGCGATGATCACGCCTCGCCTCGTACTCATGCGAGAACTCTTGGCTGATACCGGCTCGATTTTTGTACATCTCGATTGGCATGTCGGGCATTACGTCAAGATCGTCCTCGATGAGATTTTTGGGCGCGAGAACTTTTCGAACGACATCGTCTGGTGGTATTACAACAAGATGCAGGGGAACATCAAAACGTTCCCCCGAAACCATGACCTGATCATGTTTTACCGCAAGTCAGATCAGTTCGTCTTCAATCCCCAGAAAGAGGAACGCGACAAGCCGATCCGGCAGATCAAGCGCGTGTGGTCGGCGGAAAAGAAGTCGATCGTCAATGCAAAAGACGAAGACGGGAAAGTTCTTTACATCGATTCCACTCATCGCACCATCGATGACGTCTGGCGTCTGTCAATGCTGCAGCCAGCCGACAAGAAGCAGAACCTCAAATTCAACACACAAAAGCCCGAGTCGTTGCTTGAGCGCATCATCTCTGCAACGACGAATGAGGGCGATCTCGTTGGCGACTTCTTCTCGGGGTCTGGCACGACTGCCGCTGTAGCGGAAAGGCTCGGGCGTCGCTGGATTGCTTCTGACATCGGAAAGCCTTCCGTGATGATCACTAGGAAGCGCCTAATCGACCAGGATGCAAGCCCCTTCGCATACGAAGCCATCGGGGACTACCAGATTGAGCAGGCGAAGTCGGTGCTAGGCCGCAAGTTCAAGGTGGGAGATCTCGCGCAAGTCGTGCTGCGGCTCTTCGGCGCCGTCCCATTGCCGCCAGAGATCAGTCAGGGTGGAGCGCTTGGCCGTATTCCTGATGAGAAGGCCCTTGTTATTGCCACGAGCCCGAGCGCTCAGGTTACCGGCGCGACGCTTCGGCGCGCTCAGCAGGCTCGATTGTCTGTCATGGGAGGTTTCGACAAGGTCTATGTCCTGGGTTGGAACTTTGCCGACTCCATAGGCCATGACATCGAGGCCCTCGATGACGATCATCTTGAGGTCCGCGTAATCCCCCCCGACCTCCTTGACCGCATCGGCAAGAAGACACCGGTGAATAAGTTGGCCGACGAGGTGCGCTTCTCCACGCTTCAATACCTGAGCGCCAACGTCGCGAGCCGAACCAAGTCAGGTCTTGGTGAGACCATCAGCGTGAACCTGAACAACTACGTCTTGCTCTCGCCGGACGCAATCAACCTGGACGAGAAGAGCCGCGCGCAACTACTAGAGGTCATGAATAAAGAGCCGCTCGCCCTCATCGAATACTGGGCCGTCGATCCGGATTACGACGGCCGGGTCTTCCGCTCTGTCTGGCAGGACTACAGGGGCAATACCGAGAACGACGCCGATGAGCTGAGGGTCATAACTAAGGCCGACGTAAACGTCCCGTTCAAGCCCACGGTGCGGCGCGTGTGCGTACGTGCAGTGGACGTGTTTGGCTACGAGTCCGAGGTAATCATCGAGAACGTCGAGGTTGATTCATGACACTAGGGCTGGAAACCTTTCCGCTGGCAACAACGCTCCAGAAAATCGTTGGTGATCAATTAGCGGACATTGTCCAAGGCCAGTCAACGGCCATGATGGACGAGGTCACGCCGGTCACGGCCGAGCTGCTGAAGTTCTGGTTTCAAGACGACTACGTGCGCCTAAGAAGAGTCAACTTCCATGAAGGGCAACGAGACGCCATCCTGCACATGATCTATGCGCATGAGGTGCTCAATGCCCCGAATTTGGAGGCCCTCTACCGGCAAATCGCGACTGAAGCCCTGCTCGACGGTGAGACACTGGGTGACGTCACGCGCAGCTCTAACAGCCATCCGAAGTATGCCGCGAAGATGGCCACAGGTACCGGCAAGACATGGGTGCTCAATGCACTTCTTGTTTGGCAGTACCTCAACCACAAGGAATATCCTGAGGACGAACGCTTCACTTCCAACTTCCTCGTCGTCGCCCCAGGCTTGATCGTTTACGATCGGCTCCTCGACTCCTTCCTGGGTAAGGAGCGCAATGGCGATCGAGATTTTGAGTCATCAGATATCTTCACCAACCAAGACATCTTCATCCCGGACAACTACCGTGACAGAGTCTTTGGCTTCGTGAAGTCATCGGTCGTCACCAAAGCTGAGATTGGTCGAAAGGTCACCGGCAGCGGGGTCATCGCCGTTGCTAATTGGCACCTGCTGGCCGGTGTTGAAGATCCCGACTTCACGGGTGACCTCGACGCTCCCGGCGGGAAGATCGACGCTAAGGCGGCGGTCGACAGCTTCTTCCCAGTAAGGCCTGGTACGACCGCTGGCAACACTTTGACATCGCTCGACCGGAAGTACAATCGCGGCGGCCCCCTTAAGTGGCTGAAAGACCTGCCCGCGCTTATGGTTTTCAATGACGAGGCGCACCATATCCACGAGATTAGGAGGGGCCAGCAGGTCAGCGAAGTCGAGTGGCAGAAGAGCCTGGCCGAGATTGCATCTACCAAGGGTCGACAGTTCATCCAGGTCGACTTCTCGGCGACCCCATATAACGAAATAGGAACCGGAAGCAATAAGGGTCGCAAGTGGTTCCCGCACATCGTCGTTGACTTCGATCTCAAACAGGCGATGTCTCTGGGACTGGTGAAGTCCCTTGCGCTCGACAAGCGCAAAGAGATGGCGGCATTGCCGATCGACTTCAGTGCTGAGCGAGATTCCAGGAACAAGGTTGTCGGCCTTTCATCCGGCCAACGGGTCATGATCCGGGCAGGCCTGACCAAGCTTTCAATGCTCGAAGACAACTTTGAAGCAGTCGATCCGGTCAAGCATCCC
>JAQBNX010000529.1 GCA_028288385.1 Spirosoma sp. | reverse complement strand
ACGGAGATTGGACTGCAATATGCCTACCAGTTTCAGGTCAGCGAATCATCGTTTGTCAGGTTGGGACTCCAGGGCTCCTACGTGAACCGAAACCTCAACTACTTTGGCCTGACCTTTGGCGATCAGTATACCAATCAGGGCTTTATTCAGGGTAGCGTGAGTGGCGATGCCGGGCTGCTGGGTGGTTCGCCCCGCAACAAATACCTTGACTTCTCGACGGGTGGCCTGTTCTATTCCGACTGGTTCTGGATAGGGGCTTCGGCGCACCACATCAACCGGCCCAATCAGGATTTTGTCGTGAGCGCCAACAACCGGTTGCCCATGAAAGGAAGTATTCATGCCGGACTACGAATTCCGCTGGCGGGTTATACTGGTCTGGTCGACGAGATGGATCGTGAGATCAGCTTCTCGCCAGTCATTATGTACAAGTTTCAAGGTAAATATGATCAATTGGACCTAGGCGCTTACCTGACGTATGCGCCTATTACGGTAGGCGCTTATTACCGGGGTATTCCCTTTAAAAAATACAACCAGACGCTCAACAACCACGATGCCGTAGCCCTGCTGGCCGGTTACCGGGTCGACAAATTTTCGATAGGGTATAGCTACGATGCTACTATTTCGACGCTTGGAAACAGTGGGGGCTCCCATGAGCTATCCCTGTCATACATTTTTGACAAGCCAGAGGGTAGACGTGGTGGTCCCCGGAAGAAGAATCGTGCCCTGCCCTGCCCAAAGTTTTGACGCAACCTGCGTGTTTCCGTTTAAGCGATGTTAGGTCAGCCCTTATTTTTCACAACCAGTTGTACAGTGTACCGGCTTTTCTGCTCTAAGAGCAGTTTTTTGCCTACTAGTACCCGTTCAATGGTTGTCTGATCGTAGTAGCGAATGGTGACCAGTTCGAGACCATCGTTATAACTCACCCGAAAGTCCTGCTTCAGTTGCTCCAGCAAGGCTGGCACCCGATCAGAATTGTTGTCGATGACTACGGAAAAACTGATGGCGGTGTTTTGCATCAGGTTGATTTTGACGCCTAGCTGCGCGAACCGGCCGAAGATTCGGCTTAAATTATCTTCGGCAATAAATGAAAAATCATTTGGGTGCAGCGAGATGAGTACCTGATTGATTTTGAAGATGAACGATGGAATGGACAGATGTTGCTCAAAATTACCGATGACGGATCCTCGTGCTTTAGGCTGCAAAAAGGAACGGACGTAGAGTGGTATGCCTTTGTTCTGCAAGGGCTTAATTGTTTTAGGATGGATGACTGTTGCGCCGTAGTACGCCAGTTCGATGGCATCCTGATAGGTCAGTTTCTCCAGCAGCACCGTATCGTCAAACCACTTCGGGTCGGCATTTAAGACACCCGCTACGTCTTTCCAGATCGTAACACTCTCAGCATTCAGGCAATAGGCAAAAATGGCGGCTGTGTAGTCAGAACCTTCGCGGCCGAGGGTAGTAGTCCGGCCGTTGTCTGTTTGCCCAATAAATCCCTGCGTCACCGTAACCAGGTTGGCTGATATGTTCCGTGTTATGAGCCGGTTTGTTTCCTCCCATTGTACGCGCCCTTCACGAAACGTAGCGTCGGTACGAATAAGCAGACGGGCGTCCGCCCAGCGCGTCGGAATGCCCTCATGAAGCAAATAAGCCGACACAATCTGGGTAGATAGTACTTCGCCGAGCGAAACAATCTGGTCGTAAGTTTCGTCGAAGGGAGCGGTGGGTGTCTGTGTCAGCAAATTTTCAAGACCAGTAAAAGTTTGCCCGACCGCCGAAAAATCACCGGCCAGTTCGTTCATGATAGTTTCATGATACGTTCGCAGGGCGGTTAGTTCGCTTTTAATTTTGGCGGGCTGCCGGTCGACGTAAGCGCGAACTAATCGTTCGAGCGCATTTGTTGTTTTGCCCATGGCCGAAACAACAATGACCGCCTGTTGCGCCTGCATCCTGACAATTTCGGTCAGGTTTCGCACTCCGGCCGCATCCTTGACAGATGCCCCCCCAAATTTGAAAATTTTCATAACAGATTTATACGAAACGACACCGATTCGGCGGGTTTACGCTGATTGTCATAGTTAACAAAATCAGTGCAGACCCGCTTAATCGGTGTCACCAACGTATTATTGCTTAAGCTATCACAGTTCGGCCGGTGAAGAGTAGCTCGCGAACCGCTTCGGCTATGCCCTGCAGGTCGAAGCCGCACTCATGCTGTAGTTCAATTTGTTCACCATGCTCAATTACCATGTCGGGAATGCCTAACCGTTTGACGCGGGCCATGTATCCATGGTTGGCCATAAATTCCAGCACCGCGCTACCAAACCCGCCCATTACACACCCATCCTCAACGGTAATAATCCGGTCGAACCGGCTAAAAATCTGGTGTAGCAGTGTTTCGTCGATGGGTTTCACGTAGCGCATATCAAAGTGCGCGGGACGAATGCCCTCTTTTACCAGCATTTGGGTGGCCTCAATGGCATAGTTGCCAATATGACCAATGCTCAGTATCGCTACGTCCTCGCCATCGCTAATCAGTCGCCCTTTACCAATCACTTGTTTTTCGAGCGGTGTACGCCAGTTTGGCATTACGCCTTCGCCCCGCGGGTAGCGGATTGTGAAAGCCCGTGTACCCTGTTGCACCTCGTCCGACTGGGCGGTAAACATCATGTTGCGTAGCTCCTGCTCGTTCATGGGCGCAGCCACAATCATGTTCGGAATGCAGCGCATGTAAGCTAGATCATAGGCCCCGTGGTGCGTTGGTCCGTCGGCTCCGGCAAAACCGGCGCGGTCGAGGCAGAAGATAACCGGTAGTTCCTGAATGCAAACATCGTGGATAACCTGGTCATAGGCCCGCTGCATGAAAGTCGAATAGATGTTACAAAACACCACTTCGCCCTGCGTAGCCATACCAGCCGAGAACGTAACGGCATGTTGCTCGGCTATGCCCACGTCGAAAGCCCGCGTAGGCATGACCTTCATCATGATATTCATGGATGAACCCGATGGCATAGCAGGTGTGACGCCTACAATGCGTCTGTTTGCCTCTGCCAGCTCGACCAGCGTATGCCCAAACACATCCTGGTACTTAGGTGGTTGGGGAGAATCATAAATTTTCTTCTTAATCTCGCCCGTTACTTTATCGAACAGGCCGGGTGCATGCCACTTGGTCTGATCCTTCTCGGCCAGGGCATAGCCTTTGCCTTTAACGGTGAGCACGTGCAGGAGTTTGGGACCGGGAATATACTTAAGGTCGTCCAAAACACTCACCAGGTGATCAATGTCGTGGCCATCAATTGGGCCGAAATAACGCAGGTTTAATGATTCGAACAGGTTGCTCTGCTCCAGCAATGAACTTTTAACGCCCGACTGCACCTGTGATACTAAATCCTGAGCAGTTTTGCCCAGTTTGTTCATCTTACCCAGCAGGTTCCAGACCTCGTCTTTAACGCGATTGTAGGTTTGGGAGGTCGTTATGTCGGTCAGGTATTCGCGCAGCGCCCCAACGTTCGGGTCGATACTCATGCAGTTATCGTTTAACACGATAAGCAGGTTGCTGTCTGTGGCACCAGCGTGATTCATTCCCTCAAAAGCTTCGCCCGCCGTCAACGCACCGTCGCCAATGACAGCGATGTGATTGCGTTGCGTATTACCTTGTAATTGCGAAGCCACGGCCATACCCAGAGCCGCCGAGATTGACGTAGACGAGTGCCCAACTCCAAACGAGTCGTACTCACTTTCTTTACGTTTTGGGAACCCCGAAAGCCCTTTGTAAAATCGGTTTGTATGAAAGCGGTCGCGCCGTCCAGTCAGAATTTTGTGGCCGTATGCCTGATGACCCACATCCCAAACCAACTGGTCATCGGGCGTATTGAATACGTAGTGCAGGGCAACGGTTAATTCAACAACACCCAGACTTGCCCCAAAATGTCCACCGTAAACAGATACATCGTCAATAATAAACTGGCGAAGTTCATCGGCTACCTGTGGCAATCGGGATTTGTCGAGTTTACGAAGATCGTCGGGGGTGTTGATCGTGGCTAAAAGACTGCCGGGGGTAATCAGCATGTTGATGACAGGTATGCGTCTGTGTTACAACAACAAACGTATAGAATACAATGTTTCATCGGTGGTCGCTCCGATGCTTTACACAACGAAGTTACTCCATTTTTTAAGGAATTGTAAAAACAAAGTCCGTCATTGATCTGAACTTCTTCAGGCAATGACGGACTTTGTTTTTTTAAGGGACTTAGTTACTCAAACCAACGGAAAGAGGTTCATTATAACTATTAAATTCCCCAATCAATTTCGCTGACTGGCCCGAAACAGCTTTTGCTTTTCCTCGCGGGTTAAACTTTCGTAACCAGAGCGGGATATTTTGTCTAAAATCATATCTACTTCGTCTTGGTCGGGCGTCGACAAAGTGGACGAAGAACCACTAGCCGAAGCAAACGGGCTGGCTTGCGTGCTGGCATTGCTCCGTTGCCGGTAAGATACTTTCACAGCAGGCATTGGCCGAAAAATACTACTCCAGCTTTCCATTAACCAATAAATTGGACGGCCAATATCGGTACCGTTTTGAAGCAGCTTTACGTAGAAAAAACCCATTAAAGCTCCTCCTATATGCGACAATTCACCACCAACATTATTACCCCCTACGGCCTTAGCTATTGAGAAGGTAATAAAAAAGAAAACAATGTATTTGATCCGAACCGGTCCAAAAAACAAGAGATGAAACGTGTAATTTGGCAGTAATGTAGCAGCTCCCACGGCTACGGAAAACGCAGCTGCCGACGCGCCCAGCATCTTGCCGGTGTCGGATAGGCCCTGAAAATAGGGAACCGTGTTATACATGAGTAGAAAAAGCAGGCCACCTGCTATGCCCCCCATCATATAAAGACCAACCAGACGACGGTTGCCCAGGTATTCATCAATCAGCTTACCAAACCAGTACAAAAAAAGCATATTGTACAGGATGTGGAAGATGTCATCATGCGTAAAAAAATAGGTAATCAGTGTCCAGGGCTTATACAGAAAGCTTCTGATTCCAGATGGAATCATAAGCTGAGCCATAATAATATTATACATGTGCGTATTCTGAGCCATCATGAGCCCGGCCTTTGCCAGCAACAATGTCAGAAACACGACCGTATTAATAAGTATCAATTGCACCAACGTATTGTTGGGCTTGCTGAATTCGCTCCGAAAATCATCGAACAACCCGCTCATCACTAATAGAATGTTTTCCGTTGTGAACCCCAGTATTTAATTAATATAAATGCGAACAACATACCGCCAATATGGGCAAAGTGCGCTACGTTGTCAGATTGTGCTCTGTAAACACCTGAATAAAGCTCGTAAGCTCCGTAGAAGATAACGAGGTATTTTGCCTTAACCGGTATAGGTGGAAACAACAAAAATAACTGAGTGTTTGGAAACAATAACCCAAAGCCCATGATCACGCCAAAAATTGCACCCGACGCACCCACCATGGGTTGATTGAGCTCATCATTGTAATAACGGTTCACGATCTGCAAGCTGCCGTCTATATACTGCTGATTGGTTGGCTGTGCATCAAACCGGTCGATAAATCCAGCCAGCTGATCGTATAAGGACCCACTCCCATGTTGCGTAAAAAAAGCAATAAAATTGTCCGGGGTTGGATCAGCCCGGTAATCCCTGACAGACTCGTAAACACCACTCATCTCGTAATAACTAATACCCGAAAACAAGAGAGCGGCTCCAATACCACAGAAAAAATAAAAAAACGTAAACCGCTTTTGTCCCCAAAAACGCTCCAGCATTGGTCCAAATACGATCAGCCCGAACATGTTACTCAGGAGATGACCAAAACCCCCATGCAGAAACATATGCGTAAGCAACTGTATGGGATTGAACTGATCTGACAGAAACGAGTGCAGCCCAAACTGCTGAATGACGTTATCGTTAGTAACGAAAAAGACAAGTACGTTTAAAATTAATAATACTCGGACAACCGGGGTAAGAGCAAACATTCGTTTCGACAGACAATTTACTTTCTTTAACTCAATTATCAGCGAAAAAGTCCCGCTATTTTATCCAATGTCAAGACAACCATTACTACGTCGCCGGTAGGCGTATAACTTGGGTTAGTCGAGGCATACAACTGGTCGATTAGGGCTTTTCGCTCAGTGGCACTGAGGTGATTGGCGTGGCGCATGGACGACCGCCGGGCCAGTGAGCGGGCCAATGAGTCAGCCCGGTCCAGCTTCAGCCGACCCGTATCAGCCCGAAGCTGTGCCAGTAAGTTAGCAAAGAGTTCTTCTTCGTTTTCGCCCATGGTTAGCGTAGGGATGCCCCGAATCACGAACGTCTGTTGTCCCAATTCATCAAATTCAAAGCCCAGATTAATTAAGTCGTCGCGCAGGTCGGTCGCTAATTGAAAATCAACTGGGTCAAGCGTAACGGTTTTAGGAAACAGCAACTGCTGAGATGCTCCGTTACGTGTGGTTAGTGAGGCATGAAACTGGTCGTACAATATTCGTTCGTAGGCCCGTCGCTGGTCGATCAAAAGCATGCCCGATTTTACCGGTGCCAGCAGATAACGGTTCTGTATCTGAACAATGTTGCCTTCCTCAATAATTGCCTGACTGATCGTTTCTTCCTTATCAAGGGTTTCTTTTAGTTGATTGACCCGGCTTCCCAGCGTAACGGATTCGCTTTCGGTTGTGGCATCTGCCGCCGAAGCAACGCGGGCAGGACCCAGCCAGTCGCCCCCATTTTCCTGCTGGAGCGACTCGTTGGCAGGTCGCTCGCTTCCGGCAACGCCATCATATAAGGCTTGCCAGTTATTGACCGATGGTCGGGGTTTTGGCAAGTCGAAGTTCTTACCTGCTTCGCTATCTAACGATTCTTTACGCGATAATACCGCACCGGTAGAACGGCGCTCTGGCTCTGTAACAGGCGCTGGAGCGCTGGGTGGTCCGCCCGCTGCCCATGATGCCGTAATGGGTTTGGGTTCAGGCTTTGCGCCCGTGTGGCCCGCGCTTCCTGAACTACTACCCCTGCCTCCCGATAAAAAATTAACATCTGACTCGAAGTCGAGCGAGGGCGACAGGTTATACACACCCACCGCCTTACGTACGGCCGCCATCATGATGGCATATACCGAGCGCTCATCATCGAATTTAATCTCCGTTTTAGTGGGATGAATGTTGATGTCAATATGCGAGGGGTCGATTTCAATAAAAAGCACATAGAACGGATGACTCCCTTCGGGCAATGTACCTTCATACGCCCCAACCACAGCATGGTGCAGGTAGTTATGCTTGATATATCGATTGTTGACAAAGAAGAATTGCTCGTTGCGGGCCTTCTTGGCCGACTCCGGCTTCCCAATGTAGCCATGCACGGTTACGTAGGGAGTCTGCTCGTCGCAGTGATTCAACTGCTCCCGGTAGGTCTTGCCAAACATGTCGATGATTCGGCGGCTAAGTTTCCCGGCGGGCAGGTTATAAATCTCCTGATCGTTATGGAACAACGAAAAGGCTACCTCCGGATTGGCCAGGGCTACGCGCTGAAACTCGTCGAGGATGTGCCGCATTTCCACTGAGTTCGACTTTAGGAAGTTACGGCGGGCTGGTACGTTGAAAAACAGGTTTTTAATCAGCAGATTCGTTCCTGGCAAACAAGAAATTGACTCCTGCGCTTTAATGTCTGACCCTTCAATGCGAATGAGCGTACCAAGTTCTTCCTCGGCCCGGCGTGTACGCATTTCAATTTGCGACACAGCTGCGATGGATGCCAGGGCTTCACCCCGGAACCCCATCGTTCGGATACGGAACAGGTCATCCGACGTGCGGATTTTAGACGTAGCGTGGCGTTCAAAGCTCATGCGGGCGTCGGTTTCCGTCATGCCGGCCCCATCGTCCACTATCTGAATCAGGTTCCGGCCTGCTTCCCGAATAATAACCTGAATG
>JAQBNX010000470.1 GCA_028288385.1 Spirosoma sp. | reverse complement strand
GGCCGGCTTTGGGGTCGTCGGGATTGCCAGACGGCAGAAATACCGACATTGGCCAGAGCCATGCTGAAAACCACGTGTCCAGTACGTCTTCGTCCTGCGTTAGGTCGGCCTCCGTCATGGCAAAGAGCAATTTCTCATGCTGCACCTTCTCCAGGGCTTCGTGTTTGGTGCGGGCTACAATGATTGTCCCGTCCTGCATGTAGAACGCCGGAATTCGCTGCCCCCACCACAGTTGACGGCTTATACACCAGTCGTGCACGTTTTCCATCCAGACTCGGTACATGTTTTTGAACTTGGGCGGATAAAGCTGAATCGTGTCATTCATCACATTCTCCAGCGCTGGCTTTGCCAGTTCGTCCATTTTCAAGAACCACTGCAGCGACAACTTCGGCTCTATGACGGCATTCGTCCGCTCCGAGAACCCGACGTTCGACTTATAATCTTCGGCTTTCTCCAGATTACCCGCTTCTTCGAGCAACTTGATGATCGCTTTTCGGGCCGCAAACCGATCCTGCCCAACCAAAATTTGCGCTTTCTCATTCAGCGTACCGTCGTCGTCCAGAATGTCGAGCACGGGCAGGTTGTGTTTAATACCCAGCGCGTAGTCGTTCGGGTCGTGGGCAGGGGTTACTTTGAGACAGCCCGTCCCAAAATCCATTGTAACATACTCATCGGTGATGATGGGTATGTCGCGGTCGATGAGTGGGATGACGGCCTTGCGTCCGTGCAGGTGTTTATACCGTTCATCGGCCGGGTTAACTGCAATGGCTGCATCAGCCATGATCGTCTCCGGCCGAACGGTGGCAATGGTAATAAATTCGCCGGGCTGGCCCGCAATCGCATACTTGATGTAAACCAGCTTTTGCTGAACCTCTTTCGTGATTACTTCCTCGTCAGATACCGCTGTTTTGCCCTGTGGGTCCCAGTTAACCATCCGGACGCCCCGGTAGATCTTACCTTTTTCGTAGAGGTCAACAAACGTATTGATGACAGCCTCATACATGACCGGCTCCATTGTGAAGCGGGTGCGGTCCCAGTCGCAGGATGCTCCGATTTTGCGCAGTTGTGCCAGTATGATGCCGCCGTATTTCTCCGTCCACTCCCAGGCATAGGCCAGAAACTCCTCGCGCGTGAGGTCTTTCTTGCTGATACCGCGCTCTTTGAGCATGGCTACTACTTTGGCTTCCGTAGCAATGCTGGCATGGTCGGTGCCGGGCACCCAGCAGGCATTTTTGCCTTCCATGCGGGCCTTACGGACCAGTACGTCCTGGATGGTGTTATTGAGCATATGGCCCATGTGGAGCACGCCCGTAACGTTTGGGGGCGGGATAACGACCGTGTAAGGCTCGCGTTGGTTGGTGGGATCCGTTGGTGGCGTCGACTTGAAAAATTGGTTGTCAAGCCAATACTGATACCATTTTGCTTCTATTTCCTGGGGAGCGTATGTCTTTGCGATCATTCCTGATGGGCGGGCTTAACCCGTTTGGCCTGCAAAAATAAGCCCGTCTTGGCAAATACCGGACGAACAGCCCAGTTGATTCATTCGGACAGGCGTTCTAGACAGGGCCATAGGAAGAATAGACGACGGGTTTTTAAACAAATAGGCCGTATTTTTACTTACAATGCTCTATTCATCAGCACAGTCATGGATTTCGGGAAAACACAAAACCTCGACGCGGTTAATTTTACGTTGCCGCCCGGCGCCCCTTCCAACGCCCGCATCTGGGACGCCGTTGAGCCAACGCCCCGGCCCCAGGTATACATTGGTGGGCCTGTGTGGGCCAACAAAGATTACGTGGGTAAAGTATACCCTTCCAACGCAAAAGAGCGCGATTTCCTGCATTACTATACCCGGCAGTTTAATACCATCGAACTTAACCTGACGCATTACCAGATTCCAACGCCGGGCATGATTGACAAGTGGCGAACCGAGGCCACCGATGGATTTCGGTACTGTCCAAAATTTCTGCAGCTTATCAGTCACGAACGGCAGTTGGTTGCCACAGAAGGACTGACTGAGGAGTTTGTAAACGCGGTGATGGGTTTGGAAGAATATTTAGGCATGACATTCCTGCAACTACCGCCTACATTTGGGCCGGAGAAGTGGCCCGTGCTGGAAGCCTACCTCAAAAGCCTACCCGATGAACTCGACGTAGCGGTCGAGTTCAGGCACCCCGACTGGTTCAAACCAGCCACGGGTATGCAAACGCTGGAGCGACTCTATGCCTTGCGCCGTCATACCGTTATGACCGACGTAGCGGGTCGGCGTGATGTGCTGCATATGGGCCTAAGCAGCCCCGTTCTGACGCTTCGGTTCATTGCCAACGAAGGACACCCCACCGACTACACACGTACCGACGCGTGGGTGCAACGCCTAAAAACATGGTTCGACAAAGGGCTGCAAACGGCCTACCTGTTCATTCACGGCGGGGCCGAGAACGATACGGCTCCCGAACTAATTTTGTACTGGACCCGCGAACTGAACAAACACTGCGGCCTGAATCTACGCGAGCCGGTGCTGCAACCCAAAGTGGTGCAGGGAAGTTTGTTTTGATTTGCTCCGGCCTGTTTTTACCTTTGCCATATGACTACCACAAAAATCACCTTAACATATCATCAGGTTAGGCCGTAAACTTAACCGGGTGCTTTTTTGTGATCAGTTTCGAGTTGACTCACTTCGCTAAATACAAAGCCCGGTTCTGCCCATGAGCCGGGCTTTTGCTTTATGAAAACTGTCATCATCAAATACAATGCAGGTAACGTACAGTCTGTGATGTATGCGCTGGAAAGGCTGGGGGCCAGTTACCTGCTCACCGACGACGAGGGCGAAATCCGCTCGGCCGACAAGGTGATTTTCCCCGGTGTGGGCGAAGCCAGTACGGCTATGGCTTATTTGCGGCAGCGTGGTCTGGACAAACTCATTCCGTCGCTGAAGCAGCCCGTGCTGGGTACGTGCGTAGGAATGCAGCTCATGTGCCGCCATTCCGAAGAAAATGATACAACCTGCATGGGCATATTCGAGATTGATGTTCGGCGGTTTCCGGCCAATGCTACGCAGGGAACCGTCCGACTGAAAGTGCCGCACACAGGCTGGAACAGCATTCATGATTTGCGCGGCCCACTCACGACCGGTTTGCCCGAAAACGCTTACGTATACTTTGTGCATAGTTACGCTGCCGACATGTGTGAGCATACCACCGCCACCTGCCACTACGTCCGGCCGTTCAGCGCCATGCTGCACCGGGATAATTTCTACGCGGCTCAGTTTCATGCGGAAATCAGCGGTGACGCCGGACAACGTATTCTAGAGAATTTTTTGACATTATAAGGCCCAATCACAGGCTCTACCACCCATGTACATCATTCCCGCCATTGACCTCATCGACGGCAAGGCTGTTCGGCTTACGCAGGGCGATTACCGTCAGAAGACCGAGTACAACGCCCGCCCGCTGGAAGTGGCTCAGCAGTTTGAAGATGCGGGGCTGACACGCCTGCACCTTGTGGACCTCGATGGCGCCCGCGAAAAGCGGGTTATTAACTGGAAAGTACTTGAACTGATCGCATCCAAAACCCGGCTACACGTTGACTTTGGTGGGGGCGTACAATCCGACGATGATCTGCGGATGGTCTTTGAGTGCGGAGCCAGACAGGTTACCGGCGGTAGCATTGCCGTAAAGCACCCCCATGTGCTCGAACGGTGGCTTTCGCAGTATGGGTCTGAAAAAATTATTCTTGGCGCCGACGCTAAGAACGAGAAAATAGCGGTCAGTGGCTGGGAAGAAGGTACCGATGTGTGGATCTACGATTTTCTGGAAAAGTGGGTTGACACCGGTATTCAGTACGTAATCAGCACCGACGTAGCAAAGGACGGTTTGCTGCAGGGGCCCTCATTTGATCTGTACCGTAATTTGCAGGATCGTTTCCCCGACCTGAATATCATTGCCAGCGGGGGCGTAAGCAACATGAGTGATATCGAAATGCTGGCCGATATGGATGTGTATGGTGTTATTGTTGGCAAGGCGATTTATGAAGGTCACGTTACGTTAAAGGAGTTAATGAAATTTAATGGGCAATGATTGAGGATTACGATGTGAGCGCCGATAAAACCCGGTTAGATGTTACGCTGATTCACCGTTATTTAAACCAGGAATCATACTGGGCGCAGAACATTCCACTGGACGTTGTTCAGCGTTCAATTGACAACTCACTTTGTTTCGGCATCTATCAGAACGGCTATCAGGTAGGTTTTGCGCGGGTAATTACTGACCACGCTACGTTTGCTTATGTAGCCGATGTTTTTGTTCTGCCCGAACACCGGGGGCGGGGTTTGTCAAAACAACTAATGGAAGCGATCACAAATTGGCCAACCTTGCAGGGGCTGCGCCGGTGGATACTGGCAACCAAAGACGCCCACACACTATACAGCCAATTTGGCTTTACTGCTCTCGATCAACCTGACTTGCTTATGCAACGTAAGCGGGGTCAACCGTATTAACCTATGCTCACCAAGCGTATCATTCCCTGCCTGGACATCAAAGACGGCCGCACCGTCAAAGGCACTAACTTTGTCAATCTGCGCGATGCGGGAGATCCGGTTTCTCTGGCGGCTATCTACGCCCAACAAGGGGCCGACGAACTCGTTTTTCTGGATATAACGGCCACCGTCGATGGTCGGAAAACGCTGATTAAGCTGGTCAGGAACGTAGCCCACACGATCAATATTCCCTTTACGGTGGGGGGCGGCATCTCCTCCGTTGCCGACGTATCGGCTTTGCTCAATGCCGGCGCAGACAAAATTTCGATCAATTCCTCAGCGGTTCGTAACCCTGACCTGATCAATGAACTGGCGCTGGAGTTTGGCAGTCAGTGCGTCGTGGTAGCTATTGATACACGTTACATTAATGGAGAACACATCGTGCATACGCATGGCGGGCGCCAGCCAACCGAGTTACGCACGCTTGGCTGGGCAAAAGAAATAGAGAGCCGGGGAGGGGGGGAGATTCTGCTGACCTCGATGGATACCGACGGCACCAAAGCCGGCTTTGCACTTGCGTTAACAGCGCAAGTTTCGGGGGATGCCAACATCCCGGTTATTGCGTCGGGCGGGGCGGGAACGATGGACCATTTCGTAGATGTATTCACCACTGGGCAGGCCGATGCTGGATTGGCTGCCTCTATTTTTCATTTTAAGGAAATAGAAATTCCCGTGCTGAAAGGGTATCTGCGCGGGAAAGGCATAGAAATGCGAGTGTGACCTTAAAATTTAAATCCTAAATCAAGGCTCACCACCCGGTTTTTAGATATAAGTTGGTTTTCCCGCGCTACGTTGATCAGGCCACGCTGGTAGCTAACACCCACGTTGAACGCATTCGTGTCGTTAAGCTTAAACTGCACCCCCGTCCCCAGCAGTAACTCAATGTCGCCAAAGCCATATTGCCGCCGGTCACCGCCACTCTCGGCCATGTATAAAGCATTACGTTCGGTTTGCTGCGCTTTTTCGGCTAGCTTCAAACTCAGCAAGCCACCTGTTTGCACATACAGTCGCATATTGGGGGCAATGTTATTAGCAAATAGCTTGGCCGTTACAGGAACTTGCAGGTACTGCAAATTATAAATAGACTCTTTGTAAGGACTGCCAGGAACAACGCGTGTCTGACCAAACGAGCCCGGCATCTGAAACCCAGAACGCTTAATGGTATACCAAAGCCCGGTGCTGAAGGCGTAGCGGTCTTTAAAGAAAAAATAATCGAGTGTTGGACCTACGCTCATTCTGACAGCCGTGCCGTTGCTTTTAAATCCTGTGTAGGTGCCAAAGCCCTCGGCTGTATTGAGGTCGAGCGAGGGAGCAAACCTGATTCCCATTTCAATGAGGTGGTTTGGGCGGGCGTAGTCAGGACCCGTACCATCGTATGAACCATCGGGTTGTTGCTGTTGCTGTTTCTGCCTGCGTCGACGTTTACGGTCGTCGGCATAGTCCTTCTGGTTTTGGTCCTGGTCGTCGTATTTTTCGCCCAGAATTTTTCGGAACCGGCTGTCTGATTCTTTTGAGTAAACCATTTTAGGACGGTATAAAATACGGGCTGCGCTGGACCGGGTCTCGCCAGACCGATTATTGGTCGACTGAGCGACGATTGGCGCAATGGCCAGCAATGTCAAAATCAGGCTGATCCCTGCAACTTTTTTCATAATTTTGCACGTTTTCTATATTGAAAACCGGTGATTTTCATGCGACTACGGCTGGCCCTGCTCGGGCTTTTTTGTTCTGTTTTACTCGTTTCGTGCGGCAAACACGAGGATTTAGCCATTCAGCGGCTCGACAAGCAATTGTTCACTCTCCATTCGGTAGACAGCATCCGGAACTTTTTAAACCGCAACCCCGCCGTATCTCAATTGTACTTTAACGCGAATAATGCCGGAAGTGATACGGCTCTCATACGTGAATTAACTAATCGGGTTAATAACCCCGCCCTGAACGAATTCAACCAGCAGGTTCAGACCGAATTTGGTGATCTGACCGATCTCAAAAGCCAACTTTCTGAAGCCTTTGCCAACATTAAAAAAGACTTCCCCGATTTCCATACGCCCACCGTTGCTACCGTCGTAACGGGTTTCCTGGGGCCGGACTTGGTGGTAACGGACAGCTTAATTGTCATTGGACTCGACTACTTTGCGGGACCTAAAGCAAAATTCCATCCGCCGAGTACACAGTATCCTCAATACATTTTACGACGGTATCAAAAAGAGTACATCGTACCGGCCATCGTCTTTGCTATCTCAGACAAATACAATGCCACGAATCGCGCCGACCAAACCCTGCTGGCCGATATGGTGTACTACGGAAAAGGCTACGTTTTTACCAAAACTATGCTGCCCCAAACGGCTGATAGTCTAGTCATCGGATACTCAGACACCCAACTGACCGAAACGTTTAATGCTCAGGACATTATTTGGGGCCATTTCATTGACAATCAATTGCTGTATCAATCAAACCCAACCGTAAAAGGGCGATATTTGAACGAACGGCCCTTTACGGCCGAAATTGGGCAACGTTGTCCCGGCGCTATTGGACGCTGGGTTGGCTGGCGAATTGTGGGGCGGTATCACGATGAGCACGACGACATTACAATTTCCGACCTGATGCGTAATGCCGACGCCCGGCAGCTATTTGAGCAGTCTGGCTATAAAGGACAAAAGGAATAATGCAGGTGATAGTGGGTTTTCGAACCTGACACATTGCTCTAAATAGGTTCTGGATAGCTAATAATATCCAGATCAACACCACTACGACAATGGCAAAACGAGGGAGAAGTTTCGGCGAAGAAGCCAACGAAGACGACAAGAAAAATAAACTGAATCGAAAGAGTATTCAAAAAACATTACGCGTGTTCCGGTTTGTAAAGCCTTACCGGACACAGTTTATTGTGGGTTTTTTGTTTCTGGTGCTATCGACTGCCACAACACTGAGTTTTCCGGCCCTGATTGGCCAGGTAACGAGTGTCATTCAGGGTAAGTCACAGTTTACGCTGGGGCAGGTCATTTTGATTTTTGGGATGATACTGGTCCTTCAGGCCATTTTTTCGTTTTTCCGAATTTATTTTTTCGCCCAGGTTAGCGAACGGTCAATGGCCGATGTCCGGCGTGAAGTGTACAGCAAGATTATTACGCTGCCGATTCCTTTTTTTGAGAAACGGCGCGTTGGCGAACTGACCAGCCGTATCTCGGCCGACGTTTCGCAATTGCAGGATGTGTTGTCCATCACACTGGCTGAGTTGTTCCGGCAGGTGGCTACGCTGCTTGGGGGTACGTTGTTTATCCTG
>JAQBNX010000497.1 GCA_028288385.1 Spirosoma sp. | reverse complement strand
GACCTGGATGCGGCTTTTCAGGAAGTCCGGCGGCTCAACAATGCCTGGAAACAAGTCGGTGAAGTTCCTATTAAGAAGAGTGGTAAGTTGTATAAGTCGTTTAAGAAAGCAACAACGGCATTCTACGCCAAGTACAACGATGCTAAAGGGATTGTCATCGTGCCTAAGATTGACCCGCGCATTGAGCAGCAGATGAAGATGGCCGACGAAGCAGAGAAGCTATCAAAGCAGACCGATATTTTTGCAGCAGCCGAACGGGCAAAAGTATTGCTCAATAGCTGGAAAGAGATTCGGGTGCCATTTAAGTTGCAGGATATAGCCGTGAATGAACGCTTTCGGGCCGCTTGCGACAAGATTTTTGAACTTAGCTATCTGGGCCGAGTCCTGACGCGCAAATACCCCGCTTTTGAATTAAAAAGCGAAACAGAACAGATTCGTACCAAGATTCGGGAGATGGAATACCTCGTTAAACGCGAGAAGAGCGACCTGCAGTTCGCGCTTCAGGACGCTGACGGCCTCGATCCGAACAAGGACGAAGACAAACAGATACTCAATAAGATTAATACCCAGAAGCGTAAGATCGCTATGAAAGAAACGATCCTGCGTGAACTCCAGAAGCAGCTGGAAACGGTCGGGTACTGAGTAAAACACAATCCCTTAACTAACGGGTCCGTGTGATGAGTTAGGGCACGTTTCATTTTATGGCTTTGTTTTAAAGATATGGAAACGAACATAACCACAGCTGCCCCCTTAACCGATGCCGAGTTTCGGGCCTTAATTCCGCTTAACAAATACGTTCGACTGCACTACTTCACCGATTTGCGCGAGTTCATTAAGACGGATGCACTTACAAAAGCGATTATTGACATAGATGGCACCGACTACCTTGAATTGGCTACTGGCGAGCAAATCCCGCTTGACCGTGTAATCCGAATAGCTGGGCATTTATCGCCGAAGTATCCTGGCTACGACGATTACTCATGCGCCTGCTAAGTCAGTGGGTTGAACGTTACATCCGGGAAACACGCATTTAACCCGTTTTTGCACGAGCTGACAGTAGTGATATCTTCTCTACTGTCAGCTATTTTTATAGAATAGAAAATATTAGGCAGATTCGTGAAAACTCTCTGGCGCGACCTGCGCAGCCACATCCGCGCCGATTTCAGACCTGATCTTTACGTAGCAATCGCTCTCTGGCTTACGTTCCTTCTCTCCGTTAACTATTACCTCAATCTGGAGGATTCATACATCGATACTTTCCAGAACGATCCGCGGTGGCCGGTGCTATATTTTGGACTCTACGCGACCGCCTATTATGGCAGCGTTTGGCTTTGGACACATTTCCACCGACGGCCTGACGTATGGACTAACCGTTCATTCTGGTTACGTAGTGGCACAGCCCTTGTGTGTTATTCCATCTATGCCGGATTCTACGCCCATGTTGCCTGGAGCCAGCAACTGTTCGACGGTCAGGCATTTGTTTTTCTTTATTATTGCCTGCGCAATCTGCAATCCGTGCTGACGATTGTACTGCCGCTGTTCCTGTTCTACAAATTGGTGGATCGTCAGCCAAGCAGTTTCTATGGTATGACACCCAAGCGAAAAGGACTTGTACTCTATGCTTTAATGCTGGCTTTGATGGTTCCACTAATTACGTTGGCATCGTTTCAGCCGGATTTTCTGGCTTCTTATCCAACCTATAAAGATACTGGCGCCAATGAAATTTTTAACGTACCGGAGTGGGTAACTGCCCTGGTGTATGAACTATGTTATGGCTGGGATTTCGTCCCAACGGAACTGATGTTCCGGGGCTTTCTCGTGATTGGTATGAGCCGGGTGCTGGGGCGAGGGGCCATATTGCCAATGGTGGTCTGGTACTGCTGTATCCATTTTGGACGGCCCCTGGGCGAAGCCGTTTCGTCGGTATTTGGGGGTTATTTGCTTGGTGTGCTAGCCCTTAGCACCCGTAGCATCTGGGGCGGACTACTGATTCACATTGGCATTGCATGGGGAATGGAGATTGCTGCCTTTCTACAACAGGCATAGACAGTAAACTTATTGGGCTACACTGCTTTTGGTTGCGTTTCACCACCCGTCACATGAACGCCGGATTCGCCTTTGTTTTTTGCTGTACTATTGGAGTTGCCAGTAGCATGGCCCAGCCCAATCCAGACCGGCCTGATCTGTGCCAGGGGGCCTACTATACTGAAGCACAAGGTGCTGAAGCCCTGCATAAAGCCGCCGAAACTCACCATGACCGTGCTACCTGGGAAGCACGTGCTGCCCTGATCCGGCAGGGACTTCGTGCTGGTATGCAACTGTCTGATAAACCCGCATATGCTCCCCTTAGGCCCGTACGCCATAGCGTTCGGACAATGAATGGCTATACCGTTGAAAACGTATCCTTCGAGAGTTTGCCAGGCTTTTTTATAACGGGTAATCTGTACCGGCCCCTCAATGCAACGGGTAAACTAGCCGCTGTACTTTGTCCGCATGGTCATGCTCCTAAAGAAGACGCTCGTTTTCTAGAGCAGACTCAGCAACGGTGCGCGACAATGGCCCGCATGGGAGCCGTCGTATTCGTTTATGACATGCTTGGCTACGGCGATTCGAAACAGTGTTCGCATAAGATACCTGAAGCGCTGAAACTGCAGACTTTAAACGGTATACGGTCACTCGACTTCCTAACCAGCCTTCCTGATGTAGATACGGATCGAATTGCCGTTTCAGGTGAATCGGGTGGGGGAACGCAAACGTTTCTACTGACTGCACTCGATTCCCGCGTAAAAGTTTCGGTGCCGGTGGTGATGGTTTCGGCTCACTTCTTCGGAGGCTGTGTCTGCGAAAGCGGAATGCCGATCCACAAGCGGCCCACGCACCAGACGAGTAACGTAGAGATTGCTGCGCTGACAGCCCCACGACCGCTATTACTCGTTTCAGACGGTAAGGACTGGACAAAGAATACACCTAATGTAGAGTTTCCGTATATACAGACCGTTTACGGCTATTACGGTGCCAGTAAGCAGGTCGAGAATGTACATCTGCCCACCGAGGGCCACGATTATGGCCCCAGCAAACGGGCCGCTGCCTATCGGTTTCTGGCCAAACACCTGAAGCTGGACCTTTACCGGGTTCTTAAAAACGGGCAAATCGACGAAACGCCGAACACCCTGCTCGACCCATCCGCTTTGCAGGTATTCAATGCAGAACACCCGCGCCCAGCCCGTGCTGTAATGGGCGACGACGCTGTTATGGCCTTATTGAAATAGAGTTATCCCAGGCTTACCAGTTCTGTCAGTTCTTCGTCGCTAAGGTCGCCTAACCACGTTTCGCCCGTTTTCACGCTGAGATCTGCGAGTTCTTTTTTGCTGCGGATCATGGCGTCGATTTTCTCTTCCAAGGTTCCCTGATTCATGAGTCGGTAGACCAGCACATTCTTCGTCTGGCCAATACGAAAAGCGCGGTCGGTAGCTTGACTCTCAACGGCTGGGTTCCACCACAGGTCGTAGTGGATGACGTGGTTAGCCTGAGTCAGGTTCAGACCCGTGCCACCTGCTTTGAGCGATAA
>JAQBNX010000480.1 GCA_028288385.1 Spirosoma sp. | reverse complement strand
TAGTGGTTTGGCCAGGCTTTATACCAGCAACCGTTTAAGGTTGATGCTTTTAAACGCGTAGACTGGTTTACTGATCAATTCATAAAACATCGGGGCAATTTTTTAAGCATCTATTTAATCACATCTTTCCGTTCTGTCAATTTCTGCAATGGCCGCTTCACCGCGGCCATTGTTCGTTTGATCGGGACTAAATACCGTTTCGGGTAATTTTGTACTTGGAAGTGCCTGGTTTACAACCAATTTTTTACTTACTTACCATGCCATATTCGGTACAGGCTCCTCACAAAGGAGCTTCCGGGGCAAGTGTGTCAATCAGTCACACTACTCGTTCACTTTTACCTTTTCTCTTTTTTAATCATGAAAAAAGTAGTTCGTTACGTCGGCATTGGGCTGACTGTTGTCCTGGTCGGCATTGGTGGTGTGCTGGCCTACGTAAAATTCGGTTTGCCCAACGTGGGCCCCCCACCAGCAATTACGGTAAAAGCCACTCCTGCTCAGATTGAACGGGGGCGCTACCTAGCAAATCACGTCAATATTTGTATGGACTGCCACAGCACACGCGACTGGAGTCTGTATGCCGGGCCTCCGGTTGCCGGCACGATGGGAAAAGGTGGTGAGCGCTTCGGACCAGAAATGGGTTTCCCCGGTGTGTTTTACTCCCGCAACATTACACCCGCCGGTATAGGAAAATGGACGGATGGTGAGTTATTCCGGGCTATTACCGCAGGCGTCGATCACGATGGCAAAGCCCTTTTTCCCTTGATGCCGCACCCGGCATACGGCCGCATGGATACGGAAGACGTCAAGTCAATAATTGCCTACGTGCGCACGCTGCAACCCATCGCGAATAAGCCTCCGGCAACTACGCTCGATTTTCCAATGAATTTCATTGTGAATACCATTCCGCAACAGCCAAACCCACAGCCCCGCCCCGACACGACCGATGCGCTGGCCTATGGCGGGTACCTAGTTAACGCGGCTTCCTGTAGCGACTGTCACACCAAGCGGGAAAATGGAACGCCCATTGCCGGCATGGAATTCGCAGGTGGTATGGAGTTTGGCATGCCAGATGGAATGGTCCGCTCGGCCAACATTACACCCGACCCTGAAACGGGCCTCGGCCGCTGGACTAAAGAAGCTTTTATTGCTCGCTTCAAAGCGCATGATCCTGCGCGGGGCTATACGCCACTAGCGGTTAAGCCAGGCGAAAAACAGACCCTGATGCCGTGGATTATGTATGCCGGAATGACCGAAAACGATCTGGGTGCCATTTATACGTACCTGCGGACCCTGAAGCCGGTCCGTAATCAAGTCGTTACGTTTACGCCTGGACCAGTTGCGAAGCAGACTATTGCGGCAAACTAACAGAGCAACTTGGTGAGTCATTTCAGGTTTTCGGGTAAGAACATTAAGGACTAAATTGAATTAACCCCTGACCTCACCTCCCGTATTAGTGCGGGAAGCGGGGCAGGGGTTGATTCAAAACTGTACTAACGAATATGCAAGAGCCCCTCTTTTGAGGTATGTATAAGTTACTGTACTATCGAATCGTTTCATCCCATCACTGGGTCAGCCGGGAAAAAGCCGGTGATCTTAAGCGCTGGTTAGGCGAGTAATGTTAGCCCATTGGCCAACCCGCCAGAGATTAAAGACTATCCGCAATTGGTGTTGATCATTCACTTTCTTGCTGCAATTCCTGCAAACAAGCCACGTATAGGCAGGTATAGTCACCAAATGTTAACTCGGTATATTCACGAATGCGCTGCAGAGTAGCCGGAGAAAGAGTAAACCCCATGCAGTCGCACTTTAGCCCCGAGTTCGCCCGACACGTAAACAGACGGCCGCAGCGTGGACAGGCATGGGGGAGGTGTTTATCAGGAATCCTCATCAGCCAGGCAACAGATCGGTGAAGAAATAAAGCGAAGTCTGCGTCTGTCTCTGAGCATTGGTAAACGAGTAGGTTCGTTCAACAGTTTGGCCCTTGCTAAAGACAATCGGACTGCTGAAATAAGGAGCCTCAAAAACGAAGGTATGAAACTCACCGTTTTCTCCGCACGGGTCTACATCGGGTGGCAGGTCTGCCACGAATTGCCGGTCTAACACCCGGCCACAAAATGAACGGTCGAGTACCTGCCCGTTTACAGCAACCACAATAGTCTGAAAACCGGCCGCCCAAAATTCTTCCAGCAGGGCGTTGGAATCAACTTTCCAGAGTGGAAATACTCCCATAAGGCCCATGGTAGCCAACTGATCCTCGCGCCAATGCCGGAGGTCTTCCAGAAAGATATCTCCAAAAACTGAGTGAGTAACGCCGGCCTTTACCAACGGGGCCAGCTGGTCGGCTACCTGCTGCGAATAGTCAGTCATGGACGTTTCTTCGGGTAGGTTCAACTGAATCAGCGGTAAGTTCAGTCGGTTGGCCTGGGCCAGAATGAGTTCGTGCCGTATGCCATGCATCGATACGCGCCCGGACGCATTGTTGACCGTTGTAAACAAATTTTGGACAGCATAGTCATTCTGCTGCCAGATGCGGTGCAGAGCGAGAGCCGAATCTTTTCCGCCCGACCAGTTCATCAGGGCTTTGGGGTGAGGTAAGCTGGCGGTACCGTTCATGATGAGGTTGATAACAGAAGCAGGCTGCCTCTATCTACGCGACAAAGGTGAACAGACCTAAGAGCCCTCATGGTAGATTTCAACGTGGGCAGTGGTCATAAGCCAGTGTCCCAGAGCAGAATATTCAATTAATTTTCTTCTTTTTTAAGCAGAGCCGTTAGTAAATTGTTTGCTTTAAGAGCCAGATGCTTGGTCATCCTATCATTGATTCTGTTAGGAGGATCGGCACGTAGCGTCCGGCCAGTGCAGGTAAAAGCGAAGGTAAGCGATTACTGGGTATAGCCGGGCAGTAGCATCTGTTCTCACTTTTCATTTAACCATTCAGATATATAACCAAACAGCCCTTATGAGCAACGAATCCGAGAAACTTAAAGTAATTTTCTTTGAACCAGCCTCCGACGGCAACGGTGGCCTGATTGTGGCCGATAGCTACTTTAGCTTTTCGCCTACCTTCCAGTCAGGCGATGCCATTAACCTTACATTATCCAAACGTAACGCAACCAATGCTGTAGTCCACGACCCCATCGGGCATAAAACGCATCAGGTACTTTCAACCGACTGGGTCGTAATGATTGACGAAGTTACTAAAGAAGCTTTGGCTACGCTGATCGTATCGGTCGCAAAAGTGGTACCTAAAACAGGAGATACAGCCAGGGGTGCGTCAGTAAATGAGTCAGCTAACCCCTTAGCTGGGTATTGATTAGTCCCGTTAGTATAGAGGGTAAAATGTCTGTTAAATTTTGTGGCCTATCCAGGTTATTTTTCATTTGTCGATAAAACTAGCCTGGATAGGCCATTATGGCTTTGGTTGTTACTAAACTAACCAGTTCATTCAGGTCTGGTTCAACTGCCCACTCATAAAGGCCAGTTAATTGAGCAGCGGCACTAAAACGGTAAAATGTCCATCTCCATCCTGGATTATAATGTCAGTCTGGGCCAGCATTCGGTATTTATCGGCAATGTTGCTCAGGCCAACACCATTGCTCAGCACCCGCCCATTTTTACGCTGGAGGTTATTCCGCACACGCAGTTGTCCTGTTTCCGTGGTGTCGATTTCAATGATGAGTGGTTGGTTTGCCAGAATAACGTTGTGCTTCACTGCATTTTCAACCAATAGCTGTAGGGTTAAGGGTGGCAGTAACCGGGTTAAGTAATGCTCATAAACAGCCGTTCGAACGCATAGTCCGCTGCCATAGCGCGTTTGCAACAGGTGCGTATAGGATTCAATAAATTTTAACTCCGTACTCAGCATAACTAATTCTTCGTCGTTTGCCTGGAGCAGATAGCGATACATATTAGACAACTCATCGACAAACCGGGCAGCCTGCGCTGGGGATTCCTCGATGAGTGCCGAAAGTGCGTTGAGGGAATTAAAAAGGAAGTGCGGATTAACCTGGCTTTTAAGAGAATTGAAGCGGGTCTGCCACTGCGCTTTGATGAGATCCTCTTTTTCCTCGTACGTTTCTTTCCAATGCAGCAGTACGTATCTGCCTTCATAGACACTGAAATATACGAAGTGGTAAAACAACTGAATACCCAAGGAAGCGGTGTAGTCGACCGGGCCAAGCCACAACGCCGGCCGCGAACCAAGCAGAATGTGCAGGCCAAAACGAAAAAAGACGGCCCCGTTCACCAGCAGGGGGGTCAACAGCAACAGCATCCCGAGACGCTTCTGGGTAAGTTCAAGACCCGGAAATCGACGTTGTACCTGGTGGATGATCGTGCGGTTTAGGTGCCAGAATAAATATCCCGCTCCTATACCAACCAGCACCGAGTGGAAGAGTGCCGTCGGTGGTGCCTCTAACCAGAAACCAAGCCTAAAAAATACGTGACCGAAAATAAACAGGATGAGCGGGCCAAACCAATTCAGACGGTTATCGTTGATGCGGATCATGCCAGTATACCTGTAAGAGTAAATAGTGGGCAACACGGTTGGGAAGCCAGTAGCCAGCCAGTGTGTTTATTCGTTTCAGATACCCAGGGCCAGCTTATCAAAACACGTAAGCCCGAAGAATGCGCTCTAACACATTGGGCGGAAACGCCTTTACGAAAATAATGATATGATCTTAAGCGAGTCACCACTAGTTTCTTTAATGAGCGGCTATACATCGGTGTAGCCGCATAAAAAGCTAAGCGTAGAACGGGTATTCTTAAAAATCAGTAATTCGGCAGTCCGTGCAGATTAAACCGAGCTGTATGATGCCCGCAACCACAAATAGTTGGGTTAGGCGCTCATGAACTCTGTTTGTTACCCCTGCGATTTTTCCTTATAGAATAAATAAATCCTACTATCGACGCTCCCTACTCCAGGCAAGCCTACTTACTGATCAGGTTCTTTTGTAGGTTTAGCGGTCTGAGTAAAGCTATGTACAGGAAAAGTCAGCGAGTAATCTGTTTAAGTTGCAGCATAAACGTATTGAAGGCTGCTCTTTTTATATAAAGTAAAGAACGAGAAATCTTTAATGTCATCAAAACAATCTTGTTAGACTAACATACGGTAGATTAAGCACTTCAATCTCCCCACAACACCAGCATTAGCCCTAGGCGAAGAGCAGATGCTGGTGTTGTGGGGACCAACTGCACCGATTAGAAGAATTTGCCAGTCGGGCAGCGCGGGCCAATATTTTAGGAAGACCTTGAAGTGTAACCGACAGTTAGTTCATTTTCAGGCGGAATTGGCCGTTGGTGAGAACGATGCTATCGGTTTTTTCTTCCTGTTTGTAACCGTTACCTTCCGGATCAATTTCGGAGTTATAACCCGTCGTTTTCGTGATGACCTTATCCTGCATTTTTCCCATCAGTCGGCCCATGCCCCCAAACACGGTTGCAGTACCTTTTTCCTTCCAGAACGAGCCAGCCAGCGTACTGTTGAACTGGGCTTCCAGGAACCCATCCGTTCCCATTTTGACCGTAATGGTCTCGTGGTTGTTCCGCGACTTGCCCACGTGGTATTCCATGCGTGGTTCTTTGGTTTCCTCTACGTACTTAATCACGGCCAGACCTTTGTAAGTACCCGACTCCTGAATGGCTTTCCAGTTATCTTTTGTGTCGGGAGCATCAGCGTCCACAATGAGGTATGTGCCTGGCTCAATGATGTCTTTGTGGTCGAGACTGCCGAGCCAGATCCGAATTGACTGGTCAGGTTTGATGCTGTTAGCCGTTACCCACCAATACCGGCCAAGCTGGATGCGTCGGGGCTGAGTTTTGTAAGGCTTTCCGTCGATCTGCACGGCAAACGTATTGTCGTTGGCCAGTTGCCCATACGTAGTGGTGACGACGGCTAAGAACAGAAAGAGTGAATGGAGGACTTTCATTGGCATTTTATTGATGAGTGAACTCAATATCAGAACTTTGCTGTCAGGCCTAGCTTCAGGGCCGACACACCGTAACCAACTTCACCAAAAGCGCCCAGCTTCTCAGAAAAGTAATACCGTCCGCCAACGTGAATACCCAGAAACAGGCCACTGTTGTACGGGCTGACGTAATCTTTGTAATTATAGCCTGTGTTGTCGTGGTAACTGGCGCTACGGAAGCCCAGCGAAGCACCGTCATAGGGGTCGAACTTATTGTTGTCTAGGTTCAGCAGTGCGCCAAGGTGATAAGAACCACGAGCCCCGGCGTAAATAAACGTGTAGTTCCACTTATAGCCACCGACATTATAACCGTAGCGTGAAAAATCGGCAAAACCTCCAACGCTGATCTGGTCGGTAATACCTTTCTCGAACGAGATGCCAATGGGAAGTCCCCCCGCACCGTAAGCCGATAATCCCACTCCGGCGTTAAGCAGGTTGTTTGATTTTTGGTAAGACTGC
>JAQBNX010000476.1 GCA_028288385.1 Spirosoma sp. | reverse complement strand
TACAGTGCAGACTATTAACATGGGTGCCGACAGCAACGGTAAGCTGATTGGAATTACCCACGTGGCGACGGCTGAAACCGCCAGTTATGAAGACTTTACGGAAGCAACCGTCAACATGACCAAGTTCATGTACGAGTGCCCAAACGTTAGCACCCGCTACCGCATCGTGCGGCTCGACCGGAGCGTGCCGATCTGGATGCGGGGACCCGGCGAAGCAACGGGAGCCTTTGCCCTGGAATCAGCGATGGACGAGATGGCCCACAAGCTAGGACTTGACCCCATCGAGTTCCGCCTGCGCAACTACACCGAAACCGACCCCGAACACAACCGACCTTATTCAAGCAAAAACCTTAAAGAAGCATATCAGCGTGGAGCCGAGGCCATTGGCTGGAGTAAGCGTAAAAACGAGCCGGGCAGTCAGCGTGAGGGCGACTGGCTCATTGGCTATGGCATGAGCACCGGCACGTTCAATGCCTTTCGGTGGGAGGCCAGTGCCCGGGCGCTGCTTAAGGCCGATGGCTCGCTGACGGTGCAAAGTGCTGTGACCGACATTGGACCGGGTACCGGAACAGCGTTAGTGATGATTGCCCACAATGTGCTGGGCATGCCGCTCAACCAGATCAAGGTGGAGTATGGCGATACGTCGCTGCCGAAAGCACCTACCCAGGGTGGTTCGGCCATTGTCTCAGCGGTCGGTTCGGCGGTGTTCGATGCGTGTACCGCCATCAAAAACGAGCTGATTGGACTGGCCATTAAAGAGGGTGGACCGCTGGCGGGTCGGCAGGCAGATGAACTGATGGTGTCCGGGGGGATGCTGTCGGTCGAGAAAGAACCGGGTAAAAAAGTGTCCCTGAGCGACCTGATGCGGACTAACAACCTAACGGTGATCGATAAAAGCGCGGACTCGAAAGGCGGACCGGAACTGGGCAAGTATTCGATGTACTCGTTTTCGGTACATTTTGTGCAGGTGCGGGTCAACCCACTGACGGGCGTGGTGCGCGTGTCCAAAGCGGTCAGCGTGGCCGATTCGGGCCGGATTATCAGCCCCAAAACGGCGGCCAGCCAGATGATTGGTGGTGTCGCGGGCGGCATCGGTATGGCCCTGACCGAAGAAGCCCTTATCGATCACCGGTTCGGGCGGTTCGTGAATAACAACTTGGCGGATTATCACGTAGCGGTTCATGCGGATGTGCCCGCCATTGAAACGATTATGATCGACAAGCCCGACCCGATTATCAACCCGATGGGCGCCAAGGGCATGGGTGAAATTGCCCTGATCGGCTTTGCCGGGGCCGTCGCAAATGCGATCTTCAACGCCACCGGGCAACGCGTTCGCGACTTACCCATTACGCCCGATAAACTGCTACGTACGGCAGAAGGATAATCAGACCGAAAATGGCATAGGGAATAAATAAAATGGATTATTCCTTATGCCTTCTGCCGATACTGAAAATGAAATGGGGATTCATGGCTGAAAGAACAAACGAATGGGGCGTAAATTGTCACTCAAGAAAATCGAAATTAGATTTAAACCAGATGAGTAATGAGTAAGTCGTTGTTGGCCATACCGGCGTGTGGAAAGTTCTTGTTCGGTGTTGTTGCTTTATTGGCTATTTCCTTTTGTTCAGTAGCGCAAAACGGCCAGATCGTTTATAAAAATCACTGTGCTGGATGCCACGGTGGCCAATTACAGGGTAGTGCAGGACCAGCCCTCATTAAAAAGGAATGGAAACACGGTGGCGACCGCAACTCGATACTAAAAACCATTCGGAACGGAATCCCATCGACCGAGATGATCAAGTTCGAAGGGATTCTTTCGGCCAAAGAGATAGAGGCAGTCACCGATTTCATTATTAATGCGCAAACCTCACCCCAACTCCTAAAGAAGACCGAGTTGCCCCTTCAGGTTACTACTAAACTATACAAACTTAAGATTGAAAAGCTGGTGACCGAGGGATTAACCAGCCCCTGGGGCCTTGAATTTGTCGACGCGAACCATGCATTTATTACCGGAAAGAATGGGGAGCTCTACTCGCTGTTAAACGGCAAACTGGATAATCAGAAAATTGCCGGCCTGCCAAAAGTCTATGGGACCGACCTGGTTGGCGGTATGATGGACCTGGCGCTCGATCCTAACTACAAAACCAACGGATGGATATACATTGGTTTCAGTCATAACCCACAAAACAGCTCGGATAAAACGGTTCCGGGCATGACCAAAATTGTTCGGGGAAAGGTTAGTGAGCATCAATGGGTGGAGGAGCAGACCTTGTTTCAGGTACACGACTCACTGCTGGTGACCGGCGGAACGCGTTGGGGATGCCGTTTTCTGTTCGATAAGCAAGGCTATCTCTATTTTTCAATTGGGGATATGAACCGCGCCAACGACTCCCAGATCTTATCGAGACCTTCGGGCAAGATTTATCGAATTAATCCCAATGGGTCTATTCCAAAAGACAATCCTCTTATTGGTAAAAAGAATTACCTGCCGGCTATCTACAGTTGGGGGAATCGCAACGCACAGGGCCTGGCACAGCATCCGGTGACCGGCGTAATCTACGCGAGTGAACACGGGCCCCAGGGCGGTGACGAACTGAATATTCTGAAGAAAGGAGCCAACTATGGGTGGCCTGTGATCACCTACGGAATCGACTATAATGGCAGCATTATCACCACAGAAACACAACGGGAGGGAATGGAACAGCCCATTACGTATTGGACGCCTTCCATCGCCGTGAGTGCCATTGAATTCGTGACCGGTCAACGATTTCCTCGCTGGCAGAATAATCTGCTGGTTACAGCGCTCAAGTTCGAAGAAATCCGACGATTGGTGGTTAAGGGCGACAAGGTGCTGGAACAGGAGGTCTTACTAAAAGGCTATGGCCGGGTACGGGATTTAAAAATAGGTCCCGATGGTGCCTTGTACGTGCTTACCAATACCCCCGATACCCTGTTGCGAATTACGCCCGAGTGATGCTGTGACTGATCTTATTTACGTGCAAATTCTGAAAGCGCTTTTACCGATTACACTAGTACCAATGACCAATCAACTTAATGGTACCGATATTTTCCAACGGCTGAACGCTGGTGAGCCTCTCCGCAAAGATGATCCTGAGTATGCCCGATTTGCTGAAGTCGTTGCCCGCGCCATTCGGTTATGCGTGGAGATGAATGCAACGGCAACGGATGTTGACACGGTACGTAGTCAGTTGAGTAACATCATTGGAACGGAGATTGATGAGTCGACAGCTATTTTTCCTCCCTTTCACACCAACTTTGGCCGGTTTATTCGGCTGGGTAAAAACATATTTATCAATCATGCATGCTCTTTTCTGGACATTGGTGGCATCACCATTGACGATGAGGTGCAGATTGGTCCGAAGGTCAACCTAATTACCGAAAACCACCCGTTAGACCCCTGTGACCGCAAAACGCTCCTCATCAAGCCAATTGTAATTAAACGTAACGCCTGGATAGGCGCAGGAGCAACCATTTTGCCGGGCGTTACGGTGGGAGAAAACGCAGTCGTCGCAGCAGGAGCGGTGGTCAGTCGGGATGTACCGGCTAATACCGTAGTGGCAGGCGTTCCGGCCAAGGCTGTCAAAACGTTATAGCGTAGAAGAAGTGAAAATTTCCCTTTGCTTTTCGTCTATTGTGGACAAAAAAGATCTAATCGAAGCGGCCAGGCACTGATTCTGTCTGGATCATGCGCTTACGCTACTCGTGGTAATCAGTAGCGTAATAAGCATTAATTTTTGTCTTTTACACTGAACACACAACATAACTTTTACCTCGATTCCAAAACCATGAACCCGATTAACCGAAGAGATTTTTTTGCGCAGCTATCACTGACTACGGCAGCACTCTCCTTACCTCACTATGGGTTTCCTGGGATTGGCAAAGCCGATGAGTATGTTGAAACCGAGATTACGCACGGCCGCATCCGGGGTATGCGGCAAGATGGGGTTAACCTATTCAAAGGCATACCCTATGGCGGGAAAATCTCGGGTGATCGTCGGTTTCGGCGACCTGCTCCGCTCGAACACTGGACCGGCGTTCGCGATACGTTGCAGGTGGGTGCACCGGCCATTCAACCACCCCGACGTAATGAACCAGCACCCTCAGAAGACTGTCTGTTTCTGAACGTCTGGACACCCGCCAATGACAACCGCAAGCGCCCGGTCATGTTTTATAGCCACGGGGGTGGTTTTGTCATTGGATCGGGGGCATCAGCGAGTCAGGACGGGTCAAACCTGGCTCGTAACTTCGATGTAGTGGTTGTCGAGACTAACCACCGGCTGGGATTGCTGGGCTTTTTGTACCTAGACGAAATTGCGGGTCCTGAGTACGCCGGTTCGGGAAACATGGGGATGCTGGATATTGTTGACGGGCTCAAATGGGTGCATGACAACATTGCCCGGTTTGGGGGCGATCCGGCCAATGTCATGATCTGGGGCGAGTCGGGTGGGGGAGCCAAAACCTCCTGTCTGTATGCCATGCCCAGTGCCGCCCCTTATTTTAATAAAGCCTCCATCGAGAGTGGGCCGGGTGTTCGGATGACACCGAAGGAGACGGCAGCCGAAACCACGGCTCTGCTACTCAAAGAGTTGAATATCGCACCTAAAGACTGG
>JAQBNX010000458.1 GCA_028288385.1 Spirosoma sp. | reverse complement strand
AACGTCGGCCATTTTGTAATTTGACACCACGCCACCGGGAAACTTCATCTGTAAATCGGTCTCGGTTTTGCTCGATACGATCCCCGCCATGGTGCTCCCGTCCTTAAACTTCACCTCCCAGCCTTCAAAGCCGAAACTGATGCCCGCGTCGGGATGCATGATAGCGAGGTACTGTGCCTCTTTAGGTAGCTTCGATCCGATCTCAGAGAGTTTGGGGCCAAAGTCCTGTCCCTCACCGTTAATCTGATGGCATACGGAGCAGTTCGTTTTAAAAACATTGACCCCTTTTGTTGCATCACCGTTCATTGCCAGTAAATCAGCCATAGCGGGCATTTTCTTACTTCCTGCCACGGCGGCACCACCATCCAGGTAACTGGCAGCCTCCTGCCGGACTTTTTTACGCCAGGAGCCACTAACTCCCTGTACAGCAGCCGCTTTGTATTCACCTTTTATAGCACCCGATTTTAGTAGAGCCACTACTTCATCTTCGCCATCATTACTGCCACCCAGTGAGCGGGTAGCTTCCCGGCGCAGAGCCACGGGCCGCTTCTCATCTAAAGCAATATCCCGCAAGATACCTATCGACTCTTTAGTACCCACCCGGCGTAGAGCCACTACCATATTCGTAGCAGCCTCTAAATCAGCCGAGCCATCGGACCGGCCATTGATAACGTCCCACACCATGGAGGCACCCTGTTGTTTCAGGAGTTGCTTGGCCGCATCCCGGCCAATGCCATCCATTGATTTCTGAACGGCTAGTTGCTTCAGGCGTGCGTTTTCCGATACGGGTTCATAACGCATCACCAGTTCTATGTATTCCTGTGTGCCATACACGTCGTTCATGAGTTTGGTGAGCGCATTAGCCGCTACCGCCGATGTTTTTACAAAAGCTGGATCAAGATGGCGAAGTGCCAGTTTCGTTACGTCTACCGACGACGCTCCGCTTGAGCCACTGTTAGCCTGTAAAATACCGAGTAATGCATTTGATTTCTCGGTTGCACCAGGGTTAAAATCAAAGGCACGGAAATACCTCAGCCGCTGGCTGATGTCTGTGTTTTGGTCTCCGGCCAGTTTAGCCAGTAACGGCACAGATTCTTTCGTGCGGGCACGCCAGACAATGTCGCGGCCACCGGCATTGGCCAGTGGGTCTGTTCCCATCTGTTTAATCCACGCCGTATAATACGTGTCCCAGTTACCTTCAGCCCCAATGCCGAGCGCTTCCAGATACCAGCGATCTTTACCATCGTGTTTGCTGGCCAGTTGTGCCCACAATGCCGGAGCCTCCGGCGATGTGCTCCGGTGCAGGGCAATGGCACACTCCCGGCGAACCTGAGCATCTGGATCGTTAACTAGCTTTTTAACCGTAGCCGTAATGTCTCCGGGTAGCTGCCGTGCCGCCCGAAGCGCCGTGATGCGCAGATCGGCGTTTGGATCTGTTAGCGCAACTGCTACATACTGCTGACCCTTATTATCGGGCAGTTTGCTCAGCAGCCACAGGGCGCGGGCTTTCTGGCGGGGATCGGCACTGGTTTTGTATAATTTAACAAGCGATTTTTCGGCCTTCATACCCATTCCATGCAGTTTCTGCCACCCGGCGTACCGAATTGACATATTCGGGCTTTGCAGGGCTTCGATGGCTCCTTCCGTTGTCGCTACGTCGACCTTAGGCATGGTATAGGGCGAGTTAGGCGGTGCCACGCGGTATACACGTCCCCGGCTCTGGTCGCCGGCCTGGTGACCACCCACACCGGGGTCATACCAGTCGGCAATGATGAGTGAGCCATCCGGCGCCACGCACACATCTGCCGGCCGGAACCACTGGTCCCGGGCGCCTTCCAGTACGTTGACAATCTGGGCTTTGTAGCCAGCACCATCCTTCTGCACCGGATATGATCGTACTACGTTCGGTCCGGCGTCGCAGTGAATCATCTGTCCCTGAAATTGCTGCGGCAGCAGTTTGCCTTCATAAACGATCATGCCCGTGGGCGAACCAGCACCGGTCTGAAGCAGGTTTGGCACACTGCCAGGGTCGTTTAGATGCCAGTGTTTTAAGGGTATTTCTGATTCGACATTGGTGCGGTTGGCCTGCCAGCCAGCACCCGTCAGTTCGTCGGTATAGCCGTAGTTGCCATACTCCATGACGTAGTTGATCCGAACGCCTTTGTTGCCGTCGTCGTCATTATCTGACTGCCACATGGTGCCGTAAGAATCAACAGCCACTTCGTAGTTGTTCCGGAAGTTCTGACCCAGGAGTTCCACGTTTTTTCCATCAGGATCACACCGGAACACCATACCTTGCTTAAAATTCTGCTTGTCGATGGTCTTGCCCGTGCTTACATCCACCACTGGTTTGCCGTCTTTGTCTAACAGTTGCTCGCCCGCGTTGCCGAAGTTGAAGTACCACTTGCCGTCCGGCCCAAAAACGAATGTGTGCATGCCGTGATCGTGCTGCTCACCCCCGATACCGGTAAACAGTAATTCCTTGCGGTCGGCTTTGTCATCGTTGTTATCATCCGTGAATACCCAGACGTTCGGGCTGTCGGAGACGATCACTTTGTTGCCCTGTACCCAAATACCAAGGGGCGATTCGAGTTCGGTACCCTGGTAAAACACCTTGCTGACATCGGCCTTACCATCCCCATTCGTATCCTCCAGAATCATGATCCGGTCACCTTCCTTATTGGTTGGGTTACCATTAACGGCCGGGCGGTAGTTATAGGCTTCACACACCCAAACGCGACCACGTGCATCTACATCAATATCTGTCGGGTTTTTGAGCATTGGCTCGGCGGCAAACAGCGTAGCTTCCAGCCCCGGCGCTACGTTCAAACTACCCACAGCGTATTTAGGGTCGTGTTTGTCGTCGTCAGAAAGCCCCGCGAACAGCGTAGTTAGATAATTACCCGAAGCGGCATTAAGATTCTGATTCTGGTAGGCACCAATGAATGTGCCTGCCACTAGCAAACCGGCCGCATAGAGGGCGACATCCCGCTGTGAGAGGGGAAGAAACCTGTGGAAACGTCTGTTATTCATAAGTAAAAACGGAAAGACAGCCAATTGGAATATAACGTGTAAATATAGGCATAAACAAAGCACCACCGACGTAACAGCACTCTATCGTTTTGAAGCGTATAGGGTTGACAATGAGCTATCCCTATGCTACCATCCAAAAGGCTACAAATGCGTAAATATCTCCATCCATATCCTGTTAATAGCTATCCCGCCCAATTCTCACGGTCGAGACTCCGGTACTGAATGGCTTCGGCCAGGTGTTCAATTTTAATCTCTTCGCTGGCCGACAGGTCGGCAATGGTGCGCGATACTTTCAATATGCGGTCATAAGCGCGGGCCGACAGCCCCAGCCGTTCCATGGCGGTTTTGAGCAATGCCCTGCCTGCTTCGTTAATGACACAAATCTCCTTAACCAGTTGTGACGGCATCATGGCGTTGGAGTAAATCCCCGGCTGTTGGGCAAACCGGGCCGTTTGAATGGCACGCGCCAGCATGACCCGCTCCCGAATGACTTCGCTGGGCTCCGAGGGACGATTGGCGGTCATCTGATCGAACGAAACAGGCGTCACCTCCACATGCAGATCAATCCGGTCAAGCAGGGGTCCGCTAATTTTGGCTAAATATTTTTGTACGACTCCCGGCCCGCAGACGCACTCTTTATCGGGATGGTTATAATAGCCACAGGGACAGGGATTCATGCTGGCTATGAGCATAAAACTGGCTGGAAATTCCACGGCCCACTTCGCCCGCGATATGCTCACTTTGCGGTCCTCGAGCGGCTGACGCATAACCTCCAGCGCCGAGCGTTTGAACTCGGGCAGTTCGTCCAGAAACAGGACACCGTTGTGGGCTAAGGATATTTCGCCCGGCTGCGGAAAGCTGCCTCCACCCACCAGCGCAGCATCTGAAATGGTGTGGTGCGGGGCACGATAGGGACGGGTCGCAATCAACGTAGCGCGGGTGCCAAGTTTGCCCGCGACGGAATGGATTTTGGTGGTTTCCAGCGCTTCCTGTAAGGTGAGGGGCGGCAGAATACTGGGCAGTCGTTTGGCCAGCATGGTTTTGCCCGCACCCGGTGGCCCAATCATAATGACATTATGCCCACCAGCGGCAGCAATCTCCATGGCTCGCTTAATGTTTTCCTGCCCCTGTACGTGCGAGAAGTCAGCATCATAGGCATTGATCTGATTCATGAACAGGTCGCGGGTGTCAGTTTCCAGAGGAATGATTTCTTTTTTACCCTCAAAGAACTCGACTGCTTCCTGAATGCTCGCTACGCCGATTACGTCTAACTGATTGACAATAGATGCCTCCTGTGCATTCTCGGTTGGGAGCACGAAGCCTTTGTATCCGCGTTTGCGGGCTTCAATGGCAATGGGCAATACGCCCTTAATCGGTCGTAGTGTACCGTCGAGGGCCAGTTCACCCATAATAACATAGTCCTCCAGTTTGCGCGTCGTTATAATTTGCTCGGAGGCCTCAAGCACACACAGACCAATGGGCAGGTCATAGGAGGACCCTTCCTTGCGAATATCGGCCGGGGCCAGATTAACCACTACCTTCTGGCGGGGCATCCGGTAACCAAAAAATTTCAGGGAGGCTTCAACACGCTGTTCACTTTCTTTGACGGCGCTGTCGGGCAGACCAACGAGGTGAAAATGTAACCCCTGCGCAACGGCTACTTCAATGGTTATGATGCTGGCATTGACGCCATAAACGGCTGCGCCGTAGGTTTTGGCTAACATGTAAGGATAAAGCGAACAGATAAAGGCAATCTGTATCAAAACTACGGAACGACCAGTCAATATAAAAACAAGTATTGAAAGTGAGCTCTGTTAATCCATTAAAAACGAGCACCGTACCGTACAATAGAAATAAGGCGTGTCAGGCATTTTATTTACCAATCAGTCGAACGCTTTTGCTGCACAAAGCGTCTGCTTATTCGGAACCAAAATCACCCGCTTTTTTTGTATATTTAGCTGAGTATTTCAACCCCTTTCTATGCACCGAAACGTTTACGTGCCCCATCGCTGGCTCGTCCTGTTCTGTATCGGCACCGCCGGTTGCCTGAGCGCTTTTTATCCCGACAAAATTT
>JAQBNX010000414.1 GCA_028288385.1 Spirosoma sp. | reverse complement strand
CCCATGATTCGAATTGCCGGTAGTGTGGCCTGGCTGCTGATGGCCCTGTTTAACAGCAGCCACGCACAGTATACCAAGCCGACCCAACTTATTTTACCCACTCAGCCTAACTGGAACGTAGTGCCCGAGGGTAATGTCGTCAAATTTGATCTGAAGGCTACTGGTCCGGCAAATGACACGCTGTTTTTTTCGCTTGGAGAGGGCCGGCCAGAGGGGATGGACCTCGATTCGCTCGGTCATTTTAGTTGGAAACCCGATTTTAATCTTGTCGACAGGAGTCAGGTTGTTCGTATCGTTCCTGTTCAATTCATTATCCAGAACCGCAACGGTCGAAACACCATTCAAACGGTTGATTTTAAAGTGCAGCACGTCAACCGTCCACCAACGGTGGGTGAACTGAGGCCCTTTTACGTGCGCTACCGTACGCAGAACGTGTATAAATTGGGGACTGATCTAGTACGCGATGATGATGGCGATCCCATTACGTTTATCCCCATTGCCGATCAAATGCCCGAAGGCAGCAAGTTAACTTCGCAGGGCGAACTGACCTGGACACTGTCGTTAAATCAGTTTAACAGATTAAAACAGGCCCCTCAATTTATTGAGTTTTGGGTAGAAGATCAACCTGCCAAAACCCGTTCCAAAGGCCGTTTGAAGGTAGAGGTTACACAAATGGACCTGCCACCCGACATTGCCGTTATACCCAAAGAAACCCATTATAAACTAAAAGAGAACGCGACTGTCAACCTGAAGTTTTATTTGTCGGACCCTAATGGCGAGGATGATCTGTCCACCTTTGGGTTCCTGTCCGATAACCTGCAGATACCCAAAACGGCGTTAGTCAAAAACACCGAGAATCAGTATGAATTTGTCTGGCAGCCCGGCTATAATTTTGTCAAAGACCCCTATGATTCGCTCGACGTACAGGTTACGTTTTATGTGCTCGATAAATCACAAAATCGGGAGGAACGACGTATTGAATTTACGGTCTTTAATACAATAAACGAAGCAGAGAAAGACCGCTATTACTACGTTCAATACCGACAATTGCTAGTGCAGGCCTGGGGGTTAGTTGAGCAGTTGAACGATAAAGAAGAGGAATTGAAACATGACTATAAGCGGGCCAAAGGCGGAAAACGTAACCGCTCTGTAGCCAACGCGTCCCTGGGTGCCGTAACGGGCGTTACACCGGCTGTATCCGGTGCAAGTACAAGCCCAAAGGCCCAAAGTAATGGTCGGCTTGTTTCGGCTATTGGCGGTACAGCTGTGCTGACAATGGGTACCCTGGAAGCAACTGAGGTCGTTGGCAAGTCCATGAAAGATTTAATGGATCGCTATAATTATGTGCTTGGTAAACGTAGTGAATTGCAGAATAAAGGTGACGTGTTTGCCCGTGAATTTGGCTTAAAATCGTCGCGACGTACGGGTGAATTTGTCCGGAAGATAGACGAGTTTCGCAGTGCCATGAGCTTGAGCGGTTTGGTTGCGCTCGAATTGGACGCTAACTGGCAGAACAAAAAAGAAGCCAGCGACAAAGCCATCAAACGGACATTTAAAGACTTTCAACCACTGGAGGAAACTCAATAGATAAAGTTATGCCAGGTTGCAACCTAAAAGCTTGCTGCACCCAGGCTGCTTAAAACTGTCCGACGGTTTGCTGTAACTTCTAATTACACTTCTTCACGGCGGTCGGTTTCGCCGGATACAACAGACTCGGGTGCCGAATGGGGTTCTCCCTGTTCTGGTTGTTCGTTCTCAGAGTGGCTATGTTGGGCAAGTCTACTTTGCTCTGTATCGTCCTCTTCAGTCGCCGGCATCACTTGAGCCGCCGTAGCATCAGGACCGGAAATGGGCAGCAGGTTATCCTCTACGGGTGGTTCACTAAAAAACCGACGCTGAAAGAACAATATAAGGCAGACGCCAATAAAAATGCAGGAATCGGCAATGTTGAAAATGGGAGTCGAATAATATTGACCACCCCACACAGGGACCCACTCGGGAATAAAACCTTCCCAAATGTCCACAAAAATCATATCGATCACCTGTCCATGAAACAAGGGCGTTGGCGAGCCATAGGGGGCATTGTTTAAGAAAACACCGTAGAAGGTGCTATCAATAACGTTTCCGACAGCCCCGGCCAGTATCATAGCCATGGCCCACAGCAGACCGTTAGGAGCACCACGGTGGGCCAGATGGACTAAATAATAGCCGATACCGACCATCGCAAAAAGCCGAAACACACTCAGCAGGAGTTTTCCATACTCATACCCTAACTGCATGCCGAAGGCCATACCGGGATTCAGAACGTAGTGGAGTTTGAACCAGTCGCCCACTACTTTAATCTGACCCGCAAAGCCGGGTGTCATATAGGTATGCACCGCTAATTTAACACCCTGGTCCAGAGCGATCAGAAACAGTGCCAGCGCAAAAAACTTAACCGGGTTCTTACGAATCATGTATAAAATTCTGGCCCAACTTATGGTTGGGCCGTTTACAGGAAATCCTAGCCAGAAAGCGTCCTTTACTCTCCAATTAGGATACGTATCAATTACTTACACCCTCTCCGGCGCTTTAGCTCGTTGGCTACCAACGTATACTCACGGCTACTTTGTCCGGCAATGGATTTATTTTCTTCAGCCCGGCGAAACAAATAGGGCATTACTGATTCAACAGGGCCATGGGGCACGTATTTAGCTACGTTGTACCCTGCATTCGCTAAGTTGTAGGAGATATTATCACTCATTCCAAGCAATTGCGCAAAATAGATATGCTCGTCACCGGGGGCAATACCCATCTGCTTCATTTGCTGAATGCAATATTCACAACTGTGTTCATTATGCGTTCCCAGGCAAATTGACACGGTATCGCGGTTCTGGAGGCAATAGTCAATGGCTGCATTGAAGTCATGGTCGGTATCCTCTTTAGTTGCCTGAATAGGATCCTGATACTCTTCTTCGTGAGACCGTAACCGCTCTTTTTCTAGGTAAGCCCCCCGTACCAGTTTAACCCCCAGAAAATAACCCTTTGCCCGGGCTTC
>JAQBNX010000411.1 GCA_028288385.1 Spirosoma sp. | reverse complement strand
AAAGCCCGTCCAGAGCCGCAAAGCGTTCCTGTTGCTCTGCAGTCAGATTCGGGAAGTACTTAAGCAGTAAATCAATATTCATTAGTAACCCCGATTACGTATGGCGTTAGTTGTAACGTCTGCTATTGCCCCTGTTTGCTCCTAATTTGGTTTAAGAGCGCAGCCTCACCGCCAGGAGTAACGCTTATTCTTTCTGGTGAAGAGCGCTTGTAGGCCAGCTACCCCATAATATAAAGCCAGCATCCCGTCAATAAAGGGCATCAGTACCCAATGAACGGTGTGTGCCAGTCGGTAACTGATTCGCCCCACAATACCCCAAAAAGCCAGTATCCTAAAGCCAAAGACACCTGTTACAGTTAGCAAAAGTAACCATTCTGTATCGGTATATGAACGACTGGTTAGTGCCATGACTAAAACGACCAGGCCAATGGGTAAAGTCAGTGCCCATGTCAATACATGTGAACCGGTGAGCAGGCCAAGCCTGATTTTGTGTCCCCGTTTATAGTATTTTCCTACGTTCAGATGCCGCCGTTTCTGAATGCGCCAGTCGGTCCAGGTTTCTTTGGGTTTGGACCAGGTGAACGTAGCTGGGTCCAGACATACGGCAGTGTTTCGCCCGGTTGCCACTTCATTGATGAACAGGTCATCGTCGCCACCCAGTACGTTTTTATGGGAGTAAAATCCATTGTTGGTAAAGAATATGTCAGTGCAGTAAGCCAGATTGCGGCCTACACCCATGTAGGGGCTACCCGCCAGCGCCAGCGAAAAATATTGCACGGCCGTGAAAAGTGTTTCAGACTGGATCAACAGGTTCAGCAGGCCGGGTCGGTATTCATAAGGCGAAAACCCGAGCACAATGGCTTTGTCCTTGTTGGTCAGCGGGTCAACCATCGCAGCCAGCCAGGACTCGCTGGCCGGTCGGCAGTCGGCGTCTGTAAGCAGCACAATAGGGTAGGCCGCTTTTTTGATGGCGATGGTCAAAGCGTATTTTTTGGGAGTAACATGTTCATGATCTGTCTCGATACGGATGAACCGAATGTGGCTCAGGTAGGCAATGTCATTTTCCAGATAGCGATTAGTCCCGTCCGTAGAGCGGTCGTCCATCACAAGCACTTCAAAAACGGGATACGCCTGGGCGTTCAGCAGCGGTAGTAGTTCCCTTAGGTTTTCGCCTTCGTTATGGGCGCAGACGACCACTGTAACGCCGGGCCGGTCCCGCTCCGGCATACCGGCCGGTGCGGTGGATTCGCCCGTCTGTGGAAAGGTTATGGGTTGAGGTTGTTGGAAAAATGCCGTTCGGGAGAAACAAAAGAGGATGTAAAAAAGCTGAATACCCACCACAATCAACCAGGTTATCAGCAGGGCGGTAATCACAAATAGGGGAGATGAGTCTGGTAATGAGTTGATTTTCTGACGGGAAGGACAAAGATAGCAACAGCTTCGACTATAGCCCACGATTGACGTCGTGGATAGCGTATGGGAAGCCCGATTGGCGCTCGGTCTTATAGCCAATCGTGAACGGGTTTATCGTTCGTACCTTTGTGGTATGACATTTACTATTACTGCCCGCGACGCGCAGTCAAACGCCAGAACGGGTACACTGACGACTGATCACGGCTCAATTCAGACTCCCATATTTATGCCCGTCGGTACGGCCGGAACCGTGAAAGCTGTTCACCAGCGCGAACTGGAAACCGATATTAATGCTGAGATTATTCTGGGTAATACGTATCACCTGTATTTACGGCCGGGTCTCGATGTGCTCGGTGCAGCCGGGGGACTCCACGGCTTCAACGGCTGGAAACATCCCATTCTCACCGATTCAGGAGGGTATCAGGTCTATTCGCTCTCAAACACCCGCAAGATTAAAGAAGAAGGCGTTCAGTTTAAGTCGCACATCGATGGATCGGAGCATCACTTCTCGCCGGAAGGCATCATGGATATTCAGCGGGTCATTGGAGCTGACATTATCATGGCCTTCGACGAGTGTACGCCCTACCCGTGCGACTATGACTACGCCCGTCGTTCCATGGATATGACCCACCGCTGGCTCAACCGCTGCATTGACCGCTTCGACAGCACAGTCGGGCATTATGGCTATGAGCAAACGCTGTTCCCCATTGTGCAGGGCAGTACCTATCCGGATCTGCGTCGACAGTCGGCCGAGGAGATTGCCAGTAAAGAGCGGCCCGGCAACGCCATTGGTGGCCTGGCTGTCGGTGAACCGGCCGAGGATATGTATGCCATGATCGAACTGGTCAACGAGATTTTGCCTGCCGATAAACCACGTTATCTCATGGGGGTTGGTACGCCCGCCAATATCCTGGAAGGCATTGCGCGGGGAGTCGACATGTTCGACTGTGTAATGCCAACGCGTAATGCCCGGCATGGGCTGCTGTTTACGACGCAGGGAATTATCAACATTAAAAATGAAAAGTGGAAACTCGATTTTAGCCCCGTCGATGCTGAACTGGGTGGCTACGCCAGTACGTTTTACTCGAAAGCATACCTGCGGCATCTGTTTAAATCGGATGAGTTGCTGAGTGGGCAGATTGCCAGTCTGCATAACCTGACGTTCTATCTCTGGCTGGTGCGCCAGGCCCGTATGCACATCGCAGCCGGAGATTTTGTATCGTGGAAGAACGACATGGTTGTTCGGCTGATGCAGCGCCTGTAGTAAATAATCAGTCGGTCAATGGCTGATTTAGGAAAGAATGAGTCTGGCTGGATATATTATCCCACAGGATTGGTAGTTTTGTATC
>JAQBNX010000392.1 GCA_028288385.1 Spirosoma sp. | reverse complement strand
GAAAACCGATATCGGGATGCCGTCCGGGTTCGTTTCGGTTTGTACCATGAGCGGGGTGACCGCACTGATCAGTACTGCTTTAGAGACTCGTCCCTGACCATGCTTTGCCACATAGCGAATCACTTCGCCCCCACCGGTTGAGTGGCCAATATGAATGGCATCTTTCAAATCAAGAAAAGCCGTCAGTTCAGCCACATCGGCAACATACGTGTCCATATTATGTCCTTCTGACGTTTGAGACGATCGGCCATGCCCCCGGCGATCATGGGCAATCACGCGAAATCCCTGATTTAAGAAAAACATCATTTGTCCATCCCAGTCGTCGCCTGACAAAGGCCAGCCGTGATGAAACACAATGGGTTGGCCTGTTCCCCAATCCTTGTAATAAATCTGGGTACCATCTTTTACTGTAATCTGACTCATAGTTGTAAACTTTAAGATTGATAGAAATGACTAGTAATTACTGCGGATTTGCCTTACCGGCGGCTTGGCTGATAAAATCAGCCACCTGCTTGGGTTGAGATAACATGGGTACATGACTGGCCTTAACTACCAGCGTGGTGGCCTTCATCGTTTTGGCAAATTGGCGTTCCAGGTCCGGGCTGATCATCCGATCCTCACTAGCGACAATATACCAGGAGGGTTTTACTTTCCAGGCAGCCTGGCTGATTTTGTCGGTGGTACAAGTAGCCGCCCAGGGGCCTTGAGTCGCCAGCACAAGTTTACGTTCGGCCAGGGGTAAGTCCGGGCAAAAATCCTCATGAATACCCTTACTGGTTAAAGACAGAAAGCCAGACGCATCCGGTTTTGCTTCGCCGAGGCCAGGCGTGGGCGGGAATGCCTTCGAGGCATCCACTAGAGACTGGTTGTCATCGGGGGCAAAAGCAGCTACGTAGACCAGCCCAGCAACTTTGGGGTCAGTGCCCGCCTGGGAAATGACAACGCCACCCCAGGAATGGCCCACCAACAGGACTGGTCCGTCCGCCAGAGCAATGGCCCGTTTGGCAGCCGCTACGTCGTCGGCTAAGGAACTAAGTGGATTCTGGACCGCCACGACGTGAAGTCCTTTAGCTTCCAGCAAGGGAATAACCTTAGCCCAGCTCGAGCCGTCGGCGAAGGCTCCGTGAATGAGGACTACATTTTTCACTCCGGTAGGAGAAGCCTGAGCGGCTAGCTCCTGAGTGTGGGAAAGAGTCATACTGATACTGAGTAGTGCGCCCCATACGACGCGGTTAAATGTGCCCATAAGTAATACTGGTTAGTAAAATGGTTAGTCTCGGCAGTTTGTGAGCAGAACGGATAGCATATAGCTGTAGCAATTCACAGGAACAAACCTACGGGGAGATGGACTGATAAGAGCGGTATAAATAGTGGGAATTACGGTAAAAAAAGAAGATTTTAACCGTATCTAAGCCATTTTACAATAAACGAGCCGACTAACAGTGCACTGAAAAAGTAAATTGGACCTGCTTACTAATTTCCTGATAGGCCAAAACGGGTGTACAAACGGCCATAATAGGCCGTTTGTACACCCGTTTTATTATTCATTTACCAGCCCGTATGGCCGTACATGTCTCTTTATGCTGCAGGCTGCATTACCTGTAGCGCCGTATCTGGTGATTGCAGGTAAAGCTCATAGATAGTTTGGGTGTTGCCAACCCGAATCTCATACGTATCGTTTGCGAGAGCTTCAACAAAGTCCTGCGCAACCACTGATGGAGCAATGCCCGTGCTGCCATTGATCGGTGCCGAAAACTCTGTATCGACCAGTGGAGGCATCAATTCAAACACTTTCACCGAACTGCTGCGGCTAAGAGCGACCCGTAACGATTGGGTGTAAGAATGCAGAGCCGCCTTGCTGGCAGAATAAGTGGCCAGACTACCGGGAACAAATGCGACGACCGAAGAGACATTCACAATGGCGGCTTCCGGTTGCGCCTTTAACACCGGCAGCAGTTTCTCATTCAAGCGGATGACCGCCAAATAGTTGGTCAACATTTCGTCCTGAGCGATATCGAAAGCCCCTTCGCTGTCGGCAATGTTGTAGAGGAGTGCCCGGCCTGCGTTGTTGATAACCAGATTAAGAGCGGGGAAATCACGTGTCAGTATGGCGACTAAGGCTTCGACGTCGGCTTCTTTGCTTACGTCGCTGAGAATCCCGGTTGCTCCGTTAAGCTGGGTCAGGGCTTTATCGAGCCGCACCTGATCCCGGCCCGTAATAATGACCGTATTGCCGGTAGCCGCTAATAATTTAGCAATTTCCAGCCCGATACCGGCACTGCCGCCTGTGATCAATACGGTATTCGTTGTTGTATTCATGGTTTCTGATTTTAACTGATTTATTGATAGGTAACTAAGTGAGATTTTGACCGCGTTTTTGACGCTGAATGGCAGATTCGACGGCGCATCTAGACTGAAAAACCGGGATATTTTAGTGATCGGATAAAGAAATAGTGACCGGTTTGGCCGCCCGCACCACCAGCAGAATTAACGGCATGGCCAGCGCGAAGACCAGAC
>JAQBNX010000387.1 GCA_028288385.1 Spirosoma sp. | reverse complement strand
AATAGCAAGCCCACTGAAATGTCTAATTTTTCAGCGGGCTTGCTATTTTTTGTTTTTACTGAGGCAAAGCTTCAGGGCTTTTAGTCGAATAATAGCCGCCCGTTCATTTCCAGGCTTACTCTTCATTGGTGGTATACTCAAACGTGTCAAGGCCGAGCACTTCGCTGGTTTGTTTGCGGAGTTCCTGTCCAAGCTCAGGGTTATTGCCCAGAACCTGACCGTATGACGGAATCATCGCTTTTAACTTATGTTGCCAAGCGTCCGTGCTGAGTTGTTCCGGGAAACAGCGTTTCAATAAATCCAGCATGATCGAAACGGCCGTAGAGGCTCCAGGCGAGGCTCCCAGCAATGCAGCAATACTACCATCGGCTGCGCTGACGACCTCTGTACCAAATTCAAGTACACCACCTTCTTCTTCGTCCTTCTTGATCACCTGCACCCGCTGCCCGGCAATCTCCAGTTCCCAGTCATTCATCTCCGCATTAGGGAAATATTCGCGCAGGGCTTCGAGCCGGTCTTCGGGCGATTGCATCACCTGCTGAATCAGGTACTTAGTCAGCGAGATGTTATGCAAACCAGCCATTAGCATAGGCGCCATATTGCTCAACTGAATGGACTTGGGCAAGTCCAGATAAGACCCACTTTTCAGAAATTTAGTTGAGAAGCCAGCGTAGGGACCAAACAGTAACTCCTGCTTGCCCTCAATCATGCGCGTGTCAAGGTGCGGCACCGACATGGGCGGGGCACCCACCGATGCTTTGCCGTATACCTTGGCGTGGTGTCGTTCAATGATGGCGCGGTTTGTGCACCGGAGCCACTGTCCACTCACAGGAAACCCACCGTAGCCCCGGCTTTCGGGTATGTCCGACTTTTCCAGTAAACGTAACGAGCCGCCACCAGCTCCGATAAACAGAAAATTTGTCTGTACCTCCCGCGTTTCGCCGTCGGCTAGATTCTCGACTTTGAGCTTCCAGCCACCCAGCGTTTTGGAGCGCCACAAATCGCGCACATCATATCCGAAATGCATGGTAACGCCGTCCATCTTTTGCAACTGAGCAAACATGCAGCGCGTTAAGGCCCCAAAATTCACATCGGTACCAATGTCCATTTTCGTCGCTGCTACGGGTTGGGCGGGATCCCGGTTCTCCATCACAATGGGCATCCACTCGGCCAGTTGCGACGGGTCTTCCGAATACTGCATGCCATGGAACAGGTAATTCTGCTGAAGCGCATCATAGCGTTTTTGCAGATACGCTACGTTGTCTTGGTCCCACACAAAACTCATGTGCGGAATGGACCGGATGAAGTTGGGAGCATCGCTCAGGAAGCCCTGCTCAACCAGATATGACCAGAACTGCTTCGACTGCTCGAAGGATTCGGCAATTTTAACGGCTTTGGATGCATCGATGGTGCCGTCTTCCCGTTCGGGTGTATAGTTTAGTTCACAGAAAGCAGAGTGACCCGTACCTGCGTTGTTCCAGGCATCGGAACTTTCGGCGGCCGCACTGTCGAGCCGTTCATAGATCTCGATGGTTATATCGGGTTGCAGTTCTTTGAGCATCACGCCGAGCGTCGCACTCATTATACCGGCACCAATGAGGATAACATCGGGCCCCTTTTTAGAAGTTTTTTTTGTCTTAGCCATGTTGATAGTTGGGAAGCGATTCCTCTGTCTATCTACAAAATTGGTGGCTTTGTTGTTCGGAAATTATGCGTTGAATGCTGGCCGCTGCTTTACAAACCGAATCGGTCAGCACAATAGGGACTTTTAAAGCTGGCTTTAGACAATGTTGAACGTTAAACCACTCAAACACCTATTTACATAGGCTCAAAGAGTTGAAAAGGCTTTTTGACACCGTAATGACCAACTGTTTGGTGTATTTTTGGTCGATACCCTAACAAACCAACGATGCGCAATCTGCTCTTTCTACTAATAAGCCTGCCGTTCCTGACGACTGCCCAGCATATCCGAATCCCTGGTACTCAGCATCGCACCGGCGCAACGGCCGGAGCAAGACCGGGCGATCCATTTGCGCATACCTTCTCCATCGTAGCCCGCGACGAACGAACCGGCGACCTAGCCGTGGGCGTGCAGAGCCACTGGTTTTCGGTGGGTACGTCGGTGTCCTGGGGCGAAGCAGGCGTGGGTGTCGTGGCTACGCAGTCTTTTACCAACAAATCGTTTGGCATTCGGGGGCTGCAACTCCTAAAAGGAGGAAAAACCGCGCAGCAGGCATTGGACGAATTACTCCGAACCGACGAAGGCCGCGACGTGCGGCAGGTGGCCATTGCCGATGCCAGGGGTAACGTAGCGGTGCATACGGGCAAAAAGTGCATTGACTTTGCTGGGCATCACAAAGGTGCCATGTACTCGGTGCAGGCCAACATGATGCTCAACAACACTGTTCCGGACGCTATGGCAAAGGCGTTCGAGAAAAATAAGGCATTACCCTTGCCCGAACGGGTGCTGAGTGCACTTAACGCAGCTCAGGCGGCCGGAGGTGATATTCGCGGGCGGCAGTCAGCCGTGTTGCTGGTGGTGAAAGGCAAAGCCACGGTTGAGCCCTGGAACGATAACCACTTGGTGGACCTGCGTGTAGATGATGCCCAACAACCCCTGCCCGAACTTGCCCGCTTACTTCGGACCCACCGTGCTTATGAGTACATGAACAACGGCGATTTAGCCACGGAGAAGAACGACATGAAAGCCGCCATGCAGGCCTATGGCGCGGCTATGAAGCTCTTTCCCAAAAACCTTGAAATGCAGTACTGGACAGCCATTGCACTAGCCAACACGAAGCAGGTGCCAAAAGCCGCTGGGATGCTACAGGGCATTTATACCCAGGATGCTAACTGGCGTGAACTAACCCGTCGGCTGCCCAAAGCTGGCCTCTTAACCGTGTCTAAAGCCGAACTAGCGCAACTTCTCAAGTGATTTGCATGTACTTTTAGCCCATGAAACAGGGGCTTCGGGCTTTGGGCCTACTTGGTTTATGGGTTATGCTGTTCGGTTACCCAGTTCCGGCACAACCGGTAATGACCACGCTACCAGCTAGTGCCGATCCGTCGGGCATCCGGCAGGGGCGGTTTATTGGCGTAGTGGCTGGTACGGCGGCTTTTTACACCATCACCCTGCTGTTATTACGAAAACAGTGGTATAAAAAGAAAGTCCCATTTCATAGCTTTAACGACAACGGCGAGTGGCTTCAGATGGACAAAGTGGGCCATTCGGCCACGACCTACTGCATGAGCCGGGGTGGCTACGAACTCATGCGATGGAGTGGTGTGAATGAGCGGGCCAGTATCCTGACGGGCGGCCTGCTGGCGCTGCTCTTCCAGACCACACTCGAAGTCTACGATGGCCACGCTGAAGGATGGGGTTTCTCTAAAGGCGACATGCTGGCCAACGTAGCGGGTACGGCCCTGTTTGTGGGGCAGCAGTACGGAGCCGGTCAGCAGGTGGTGAGTATGAAGTATGGCTTTCGAAAAACAATTTTTCCGCCCTACCGCCCTAATTTACTCGGCAAAACCACCGGACAGCAGATGTTGAAAGATTATAACGGACAGCAGTATTGGCTGTCGGTCAATCTGGCATCGGTACTACCCGCTGGGCCTCAGTTTCCGCGCTGGCTAAACCTGGATCTTGGCTATAGCGCCAGCGGGATGACGGGTGGACACGCTAACCCCCCAACGTTTGATGCAGCCGGTCACGAGCAGACCTTTACGCGATACCGGCAGTTTTTTGTCTCGCCCGATGCCGACTTTTCGCGCGTCAGCACGTTCAGCCCTTCCCTACAGCGTTTCATTGGCATGGCCCAGTTCTTCAAAATCCCGGCTCCATCGCTGGAGTTCAACCGGGTGAAGGGCCTACAGTTTCACCCGCTTATCTTGCCAAAAGAGTAATACAGAACGTAGCGCTCTGCTTTGCCTGCTTTAGTAGTTACTCATATCGTCCTCCGCCTATGTCGATCCCTACCTTAATACCAACGTAGGAGTTGGGTCTTTGGTAGTTGAGGTTAGCGCCCGATGTGCCAACGAGGACACCCCTGGTTTTGGGAACAGCGTTGTATTCTAATCCGAAAACAAAGTGGTTGGCTTTAAAACCGGCCCGCAGCATTCCGCCAAATTTACTGCCTCCCGAGATGCCGGCGTCAGTCGAACCACCTGCTTCCGAGAAGCTGATACTAACCAGAGTAAACAACCCCACACCGGCCCCCACAAATGGTCGAAACGTTCCGGACGAAAGCAGATAGTTGCCCGTAATCAGGTAGGAACTGGAGGCTCTCAACTCGCTTTGAGCCTCCTGACCGTCGATGACGTAGGGACGACCCATAAGGCCAAGTTCGTATCGGAAACCCACATCAATCTGGTCGCTGACGCCGTACTTTGGTTCCAATGACAATAAAATGCCGCCCGAAGTGGGGTAGCCCACTGACAAATTAAGTTTAAGTGGTTTAAACTCCTGTGCTGAAGCTGAAAAGGCAGTCAGCAGGAGAAATCCTAAAATAACTCGTTTCATAACGTAGTGGCTTATAACCAAATGGTATAAAAATGAATTTGCCGTGCAAACATATTAATATGTATGCATAGCTTAATGAAAAACAAAGCAAGTGGTTGTTTCGCCAATAAAATTGAAAGGAATGAAATAAAAAAGCCTGTTCAAGTAATCTGAACAGGCTATACGTGTCAGCATCAACTCTATTTATCGCCGGCTACCACTCATACCCAGACGACCACCACCAATATCAGCCCCTACTTTTATGCCTAAATAGGCATTTTCATGGCTGACTGCTAAAGGCCCGACGATTGCATTTCCAGTGGGTGCGGCATTAAACTCAAGAGCCGCCACAAAATGACCGGCCTTGATACCACCCCGGATCATCCCGCCAAATTTTGTATCTCTCACAAACGTGACGTTTTGTGGGGTTTGTCCGGTGGTGATCGCCACCGTACCACTGGCACCAATGTCATATAAGCCAAGTCCAAGGCCTACGAAAGGCCGGACGTTGTTTGTTCCGAATAGGTA